>NZ_JBDIVO010000116.1:0-12396 GCF_039794385.1 Methylocaldum sp.
ATGCGTTTGGAGTATGCTAACGGCATTCGGCAATTGCTAGCTTCATTCCGTTAAATCCTCATTTCGTCGGGCGTAATGGCTTCCGATCGAAATAGTGCTCTTAGCTGTCAATCAGTCATATCGTGACAACGAATAACCTTTCTAAACTACGGATCGATCGGCCGGCGCGAGAGATTTCGGCTCCCCCTCGCATCGGGGCCCTTCGCAAGCGCATTGGACTGCTTGCGATGCTGATTGCGATCGCTGTGGGAGCTCTGGTTTATTCGAAACTTCGTAGCGCCGGCATCGAGACCGAGGTCGCCACTGTTTCAAAAGTTTTTCCTTCTCAAGCGTTTACCTTGCTGAACGCAACCGGCTATGTGGTGCCGCAAACCAAGGCGGATGTGGCGTCCAAGGCAACCGGGCAGTTGGAAAAGCTCGACGTTGAGGAAGGAAGCTACGTCAAAAAGGATCAGATCATCGCACAGCTCGAAAATCGCGATCTGATGGCGAGTCTTAACCAGGCTGCGGCCAATGTCGCGGTCGCAAGAACGGATCTGCTGAAAGCGGAAGCGGAGTTGAAGGAATCCACCCTGGCTCTGAACCGTGCCCGCACGCTTGTGCAGAAAAAATTCGTTTCGCAGGAAATCTATGATGCCGAGGTTGCCCGGCACGAAAAGGCCGTGGCCGCCGTGGAAAGCGCAAAATCGGCGATCGCCGCGGCCGAGGCGGCATATCAGGGGGCGCGAGTGTCCTTGGATTACACCTTCATTCGGGCGCCTTTCGACGGCATTATCCTAAGCAAGAATGCGGATATCGGCGACATTCTGGCGCCTTTCTCCTCGACGATGCTGTCGAAGGGGACCGTGGTCTCCATGGCCGATATGAATACCTTGGAAGTCGAGGTCGATGTGGCCGAGTCGAATCTTAATCAGGTACGTGTCGGTCAGCCGTGCGAAATCCAGCTCGATGCGTTTCCGGATGATCGATTCCGTTGCTCGGTCGATCGCATCGTGCCCACAGTGGACCGCACCAAGGCAACCGTGCTGGTCAAGGTGCGCTTTATCGATAAGGACGAGCGCATCCTGCCGGATATGAGCGCCAAAGTGGCGTTTCTGTCGCGAGAGCTTGCCGCCGATCAGCGGAAGCCCATTTCCGGCGTACCTCCCGCGGCGATCGTGACGCGCGGTCCGGATAGCGTCGCCTTCGTGCTGGACGGCAATCGGGTCAAGGAAGTCCCGGTCGATACCGGAGAACGTATCGGCGAGTGGGTGGTGGTGAAGAACGGGCTCAAGGCCGGCGACCGAGTCGTACTCAGTCCGTCCGAAAAAATCAAGGACGGTATGGAGATCCGTGTCCGGGAAGCCGAAAGATCTTAGCGCTGCCGGCCCGGTTCGTTACATGAACCCGATCGTCGAAATCGAGAATCTCACCAAACACTATTGGAAGGGCGATCAGATCGTCCCGGTACTCGCCGATATCAATTTGGTCATTCGGGAGGGGGACTTTCTGGCGCTCATGGGGCCGTCCGGCTCCGGCAAAAGCACGCTGCTCAATCTGATCGCGGGCCTGGACCGGCCGACCGGCGGCGTTCTCAGGGTTGGCGGAATCAATATCGCCGAGTTGCCGGAATCCAGTCTCACCGATTGGCGCTCGGAGCATGTCGGATTCATCTTCCAGTTTTACAATTTGATGCCGGTTTTGACGGCGTTCGAAAATGTCGAGCTTCCGCTATTGCTGACCGGCTTGTCGAAGCGGGAACGACGCGAGCACGTGGAACTGGTCCTGGAACTGGTCGGTCTGACGGATCGCATGGATCATTATCCGTCCCAACTGTCCGGCGGACAGCAGCAACGCGTCGCAATCGCCCGCGCTCTAGTTGTCGATCCCGCCTTGATCGTGGCGGACGAACCCACCGGCGATTTGGACCGCGTATCGGCGGAAGAGGTACTGGAGCTCATGGAGCATCTCAATCTGAACCTGGGCAAGACCATCATCATGGTGACTCACGACCAACGCGCCGCTGCAAAGGCGCATGCCATCCGGCACTTGGATAAAGGGGTCCTGACCGACGATCCATCGGGCACGGACTAAGTCTCCGATCGATGCTGTTTTTCCTGCGTCTCGCACTCCGAAATCTTTTTCGGCACAAACTCAGGACCAGCCTGACCGCGCTTGGCATCGTCATCGCCATCGTCGCTTTCGCTCTCCTCCGAACCGTGGTCGACGCCTGGTATGCGGGCGCGGAGGCGACCTCGGCCAATCGCCTCATTACCCGAAACGCCATCTCCCTGATATTTCCGCTGCCGATCAGCTATGCCAATCGCATCCGGCAGATAGACGGGATTACCGGTCTGAGCTATTCGAATTGGTTCGGGGGCGTGTATATCGACGAGCGGAATTTTTTCCCCCAGTTCGCCATAGAGCCGAAAAGCTATCTCGAGCTTTACCCCGAATTCATTCTATCGGAAACGGAGAAAACGGCTTTCATAAAGGACCGGAAAGGCGCAATTGCGGGCCGAAAGCTGGCGGAAGAGTACGGGTGGAAGATCGGCGATGTGATTCCGTTGCGCGGAACCATCTATTCGGGGAGTTGGAGTTTCGTCTTGCGAGGCATTTATCGCGGGGCGGAAAGAAAGACCGACGAGACCTTATTCCTGTTTCATTGGGACAACCTCAACGAAACCCTGAAGAAAACGGATCCGAGCCGGGCCGAGCGTGTAGGCGTCTTTGTTCTCCGGATCGATAGGGGCGGTCGCGCGGCGGAACTTTCCGATGCGGTCGACCGGCTTTTCGAGAATTCGCTCGCGGAGACTCTGACCGAAACCGAGGAGGCATTCCAGCTCGGCTTCGTCGCCATGACGGAAGCTATCTTGGTCGCCATCAAGATAGTTTCCTTCGTGGTCATCGCCATCATCATGGCGGTAATGGCGAACACCATGGCGATGAGTACCCGAGAGCGCCGGCGCGAGTACGCAACGCTGAAGGCAGTCGGGTTCGGATCGCGCTATTTGCTCGCGCTTATTTTGGGCGAATCTCTGGCTCTGTCGATCGGTTCCGGAATTCTCGGCATCCTGGCCGCTTTCCCGGCGGCCGGCATCTTGGCGGCCAAGTTCGGCACGCTGTTTCCGGTGTTCGAAATATCCTCGCGAACCATACAATTCGGCTTGTTCGCTTCGTGCCTGATCGGGCTGACGGCGGCGGTATTCCCCGCCTGGCGCGTCATTACCTTCCCGGTCAGCGAGGGACTGCGCAGCATCGGCTAGCGAGAGCGCGACCATGAACCTAGAAACGGCAGTTGACCGCTTAGAAGGAACAGAAAAGCCATATGAATTCTGACCGTCCTATCTTCTATCGATCTCACCGTTTAGGTGAAGCCGCTACGCACCCGATTGCACGGCTGACGGGCCACCTGGCGGCGTTGCTCCTTCTTGTGGGGGGCGGCCCCACGGCGTCGTCGCGCCTAGCCATCCGGCCCGTCAGCCGCACACTCGGACGCGTCCAACTGCCGTTTCTAGGATGAAGATACCGTTCTCTTATTCGTGGAAGAGCTTGTGGGCGCGCAAGGTTACGTCCGTCTTGACGGCGGCGGGGATGGCTCTGGTCGTCTATGTATTTGCAACCGTGCTGATGCTCACCGAGGGTCTCAGGCAGACCTTGGTGGCGACCGGAAGCGATGACAACGTGGTGTTGATCCGGCAGGGGGCGGAGACGGAAGTTCAAAGCTCGATCGAGCGGGAGCAGGCTGCGATCATCGAGAGCGCGCCGGAAATCGCCTATGCGCCGAACGGAACGAAGCTTGCCTCCAAGGAGGTCATGGTTTTGATGACGCTGCCGAAACGGGGCAGCGACAAACCCTCCAATGTGACCATTCGGGGGCTGTCCGAGAAAGGGCTGACGCTAAGACCGCAGGTGCGTTTGGCCGAGGGACGGATGTTTCGTCCCGGATCGTCCGAAATCGTTGCCGGCAGGAAAATCGCAGAGAATTTCAAAGGTGCCGGCATCGGGGAAACGATACGCTTCGGCCTGCGCGATTGGACCGTCGTCGGCGTGATGGACGCCGGAAACACCGGCTTCAGCTCCGAAATCTGGGGCGATGCCGATCAGTTGATGCAGGCTTTTCGGCGGACGGCTTATTCCGCGGTCGTCGCCAAGCTCGCCGATGTTTCGTTGTTGGAGCGCTTCAGGGTCCGTATCGAGGCCGACCCGCGGATGAAGGTGGAAGCCAAGCGGGAAACGGTTTTTTACGCCGAGCAATCGGAAATGCTGGCGAATTTCCTGAAGATACTCGGCATGACCCTGAGCGTGATTTTTTCGCTGGGCGCAATCATCGGAGCGGTTATCACGATGTACGGCGCGGTGGCGAGCCGGACCCGCGAAATCGGAACGTTGCGAGCGCTGGGTTTTCGGCGTGGCGGTATATTGAGCGCCTTTCTTTTCGAATCAGCGCTTTTGGGATTGATCGGCGGTCTCGCCGGTGTCGCGCTGGCTTCCACCATGCAACTTTTGACGGTTTCCACCCTCAATTGGCAGACGTTTTCCGAACTGGCATTCACGTTTACCCTGACGCCGACGATCGCGTTTCAGTCACTCGTGTTTTCGCTGTTCATGGGCCTGCTGGGCGGCTTGCTCCCCGCCTTTCGAGCCGCCAGGATGGATTTGATCGATGCCTTGCGATCTGTCTGAGAGGCTTTTTTACAACCTCTGAAGGAGCATGCCGATGACTGTGAATCGATATGCGAATTTCGAAATGGCGGCGCTTTGGCCGCTCATCCGGCTAAACGGATAAGGTTGAGACGTTTCCGCGCCTCTTTCAGATGTTGCTGCCAATAATTGCGATAGCCGTTCGACCAGATCCGCTGTGCCGACTGTTCCCCGATGGTTCCGGCTTCGTACGAGGCCAGTCCTCGTCTGACTTCGAAATAGATATCGGTCAGGTTTTCCGAAAGATTTCCGAAGCTCAGGTCATAGAATTCGGCAGGGTCCGGCCCCGGTGAGAGTTCGTCGTAGTGGTCCAGGTAACGTTTAAGGCGAAGATAGGACTCGAAACGCGCATCCAAATCGTGGGCCAGTTTGTACGCGTGGTAGGGTTCTTGAGAGGCGAGTCGCCTGACGGCGGTATCCAATTTCAGTAATGAGCTTTGCACGCAGCTCAGCCAGTCCGCCAGCTGATTGGCTCTCACGTGCTCGATCAAGCGGCAATAGTCATGTGCGGCTTCGGCTACCGCTTCGAGCGGGGTTTTATCGTCAATCACGTTTTTTGATCGGTTAAAGTCCAATTGACTCCAAATCGTACCAGCATCTTCAGCGATCAATCGTGCCGCTCCGAAGTCATTGCGTTAGAGGTTCGAAAGCCGATCGCTCGCTGCAAGCCAAAGCGCATCGTGAACAAGTCTAGTCAATCCGGGGCGATTCGCTCGCGGCGGCGGTGTCCTCGTAGCGCATGGAACGTCCATCGCTATGCCGGAAAGGAGTTCCGGAATGGCTGTTCAAGGCCAGAATTCCCTCGGCTGAGGAATGCCTGCGCGATCCTTTGAAGTGCTCGATTTTGAGATCAAGATCTCAAAGATATCGTAACGGGTGAATATACTCTCTACAGCCGAATTGTAAGAAGCCGACTTAGGGCTAAACTCAGGTAAAGTCACAAGTCCTATCTCTCGATTTATGGATCACGATCCGGCTCTGCCTTTCAAGCTCGATATCGAAGCGGCCTCGGTTTGGCTGGATGGATTGCCCGTGGCCAATATCCGTGAAAGCTGCCGTGTACTTTATCCGGTATTGCGGGCGTTGAACGCTTCCGCCATCGAGCCGCGCCTTCGTTTTGCGATCCTCGAGAAATGCCGAGCGACAGTGACGGGGCTTGATAAGGGGCTCCTGTCATATTTCCTTGACAAGCCTTTTCCATTGGATGGGAAGACACGGAAAATCGCCAGTCTCTGCTCCAGATTTCATAGCGAGCTGGCCGCGGGTTATAGGCAACTCGTGGAAGCGGAGACATCTACCGGCGTTTTTAATCCATCAGAGCAGGCTTTGATCATCGGGCGCGCATTCGAGTACTACGCCAACAGCCTTCTAAGATCTGCTCAGATTTATGAGGCGCAGCCCTCGGCTTTTTGGTCGTTCGTCTTCGGGCTTTTCCGGCTGGCGGAAGAGCGGGGACTCTGTCATTCGTCCCCGGACGACAAAGCCTTGGGAACGGTTTCCGTCCCCCTGTTCTTTAAGGTCATACTCTTGTTCGGGATAGCCGCTCCAAGTAGGCTCAGCCAGCAGGACATGCAGCGGCTGTTCGATTTTTTGGTGGCTCATGCGGATCTCGTGAGAATCGAGTCGACGCCCGTCAGTAATGGGGCGCGTGCCGTCTTGTGTTTCGATTTGTCGGTCGGTGTACCTATCATGCCGGTGCCCGCGCCTGCCCCGGTCGACAAGCCGGGTCTTAGGTTTTTGTTCATGGAACGCTTGCTCAATGAATTTCGCAACGAGATTCGGACGGACGGCAAGCCAGAGGAAAATCCGCTGGCCTTGGTTCTCCCCAGACTCGGCGATCGTCTGCCGAATCAGCCGGAACTGACCGCGCGGCGTGCCGCTGCCAGTTTGGGAGTCGAGGCAATCGCCGCAACAGTGGGCCGTATCGAGTCACGCCGAATCAGCGGCGCCTCCCAATCCCTTTGGTCGAACCTGGACCAACTCGAATTGGCGCCCCTGAGTTCGGATATGCGACCGGAGATTCTCGGCTCAAAGTCCACAGGCACTTTTGCCGCCGCGCTGGTTTCGGGTTCGGGAGCCAAGGACGAGAGCCTAGGCATTGGTTTCGGGGACATGCGTTCCGTAAAGGTCTACCGTAGCGAGCTTCCTGGTTTTTATATCATCGATTCCGGTGGGCAGGTCTTTCGCATAGGCGATCTGCTCGCATTAAACACCGACGATGAGATTATCCAGGTGGGGGTCGTGCGGGGCGGACAAATATACAACGGCCAGTTTTGCTACAACGTCGAACTGTTTGGAAATCGTCCGTGCTTTGTCCGATTTTTCGCCGACTCGCCCGGAAGCCGTGCGCATAAAGGTTTGTTGTTCAAAATGGGCACGGATGTGCCGGATAGTTTAGTCATTCCGCCTGTCAAGCTACGTTGCGGCGATACCGTCCTCGTGGAGGAGCAGGGAGAGAAAAACACCTTCCGAGTAGCCCGGCTTATCGAAGCCAATTCGAATTTCTGCCAAATAGCGCTTACGACACCCGAAGCGCCAGCACCTTCCGTTTGAATACGCCTCGCTCGCGCTCAGACGAAACTCCAATCGGAGAACCTCGCCGCTTGGCCGCAGTAGACGCCTCTGGCATCGAGCAGATTCCAGATGGTTGTGTGCTCGATCAAAAAGCGACGCCCGTGTTTCGAGATGCGAATCCCCCGATAATCCTCGATATAGCCGCGAGCGGCGACTTCGGCTAGAAGGCGTTCCCGATTTTCCTGGTTCTGGCGCTCGGCGGAAAGGCGCGAGGGAAACGCGGTAAATTCCTCCCACTCCATGCAGAACAAACTCATCGCGGTTTGATTGGCGTAGTTGAAAACCGGGTCCTTGGCCGTATCGTGAGAAAGCACCGCGAACGGGGCGGAAAACAGATACCGGGCCGCTTCGTAGTGATTCATTCTCGGATCGACTAGTGCGCGCCCCGTCCAATGTCTATAGCTATCCCGCAAAATGGCTACATGATCGACCAAGAAACAGTTCTCTTCGCTGGGTTTGGGAAAAGCGGTCATGGACATGTACGGCTCTCAGGACGTAAATTAAGCCGCGCTTTGTAGGCGTAACCCGATTATAGCCCGTACCGAAGGCATTCCCGAATGGCCGATAGCATCACTATTGCGACGGTGCCCGCTGGCACTGCCTGAATCGGCCGTTCGTCAAAAAAGAAGGACACCAGAGTAACAGGGGGAAATGGCTTTTGCGGTTAACGGAGGGATACAGTAGGCAGTTATGGAGAATATGTCAGCTGTCCCCTGGTGTCCGAAAGAAGAGGTTATGCAAAGATGTTAACGCAATGGGCGTGCCACGATTGAAAAATCAGTTAAAACAACGATATGCTCGTTTCGTCTGTGGGGTTGCAATCGGATTCGGGGCATCTGCCTCAATCCTGTGCGGGAAAACGCGCACCATACCTGTTCCGCCCGATCGGACATGCCTCGCGTTTCCACTGGAATTTGGCTCGGTCTGAAGTCATTGCGATGCGGAAGTACGGCGGTACCCTTGTCCATTGCTGCAGAGATGAAATGGGCCTCATCGAGGTTGTTGAAACCTGCGGCGTTCGCTCTCTTCATTTCGGCACCCATCCCAAACAGAGCGCAATGTCGCTCGCCGAACCCGATAAATTGGAGCTTTCTTATGCGAGGGCGATGCTCGCGGGACTTCTGTTCAAACCCGAGCCGCGCAAAATTCTTCTGCTGGGATTGGGGGGCGGTACGCTCGCGAGATTCCTGTTCAATCACTTCCCCGAATGCCGAATCGATGCAGTCGAGTGCCGACCGGCGGTCGCCGAGATTGCTTACGAATATTTCGGTCTTCCGAAGGATGCGCGACTCACCGTTCATGTTTCGGACGGAAACGAATTCGTCTGTGCCGAAGCCGACCGTCGGGAGGCGGAGTACGATCATATTCTGGTGGATGTCTTCGATCATCAAGGCCTTGCGGAGGCCGTAAATCAACAGGATTTCTTTTCGGCAAGCCGCCGGCTTTTGCACCCGGAGGGCATTCTCGCCATAAATCTGTGGGGAACGGAGACCCAGTCGCTGCGGCAGTCCATGGGACTGCTCAATCTTTATTTCGAAAGACGCACGATGCGCCTGCAGGTTCCCGGCCGGGGCAATGTGATCGGATTCGGTTTCGGAGAGCGACTCGAACACGCCGAGATCGCCGATCTGAAGCAGCAGGCGAAGACAATGGAGTTGCTCATGGGCGTCGAGTTTCCGCGTTTCTTGCGTCTGCTGTCCTATTCCGGCTGGCGGTGACGCGGCTTGTCTCGGTAGGTCAAGGGTTCTCAGTCTTCCGGACGAGGCTTGTATTGCCCCATGAGCTGTTGCTGAATCTGCGGCGATACCGGTTCATAGTGGCTGAATTCCAGCGTATAGGAACCCTGGCCGGCCGTAAGCGATTTGAGCCGTGAATGATAGCTGCTCAGTTCGGCCAGAGGCGCGCGGGCGGCGACCGTCGTCATCCCGCTTCGCGATGGCGCCGTGCCGGTAACCTGGCCGCGTCGCGACGAGAGATCTCCGGTGACATCGCCGATCGTCGATTCCGGAATGCTGATTTCCACGTTGACCACGGGTTCCAGCACGATGGGGCGCGCTTTCGCCACGGCATCCTGGAAGGCCTTCTTGCCGGCCGCGACGAACGCCACTTCCTTGCTGTCCACCGGGTGCGCCTTGCCGTCGTAAACCACGACGCGGACATCCTGTATCGGGTAGCCCGCCACGGCGCCGGTTTCCAGTGCTTGGCGCACGCCTTTTTCGACTGCCGGGATAAATTGTCCGGGAATCGCGCCGCCTTTGACCTCGTCGACGAACTCGAAACCCGCCCCCCTCGGCAGCGGTTCGATACGCAGGAAAACTTCGCCGAATTGGCCGGCGCCGCCGGTTTGTTTCTTGTGTCGGTGGTGCCCCTCGGCCGGCGAGGTGATCGTTTCGCGGTAAGGAATTTTGGGCGGATGAGTGTCCACTTCCAGCTTGTACTGCTGTTGCATTTTTTCCAGCACCCTTTGCAAGTGGAGTTCGCCCAGACCGTGCATCACTTCCTCATGAGTCGTGGCATCGTATTCCACGTCCAGGGCGGGATCTTCCGCTTCAAGCTTGTGCAGGACCTCGGATAACTTGTGTTCGTCGCCCCGGCGCTTCGGAGTGATCGCCAGACCGAACACTGCATGGGGAAAGTCGAGAGGTTTCAAGTGGATATGGTCGTCCTCGGGCGCATCGTGCAGCACCGAATCGAACTCGATTTCATCCACCTTGGCCACGGCGCAAATGTCGCCCGGTATGCACCGCATCGCGGGAACGTGCTGCTTGCCCTGGAGCATGAACAGATGCCCCGCTTTGAAGGGCTTGCGGGACTCGCCGATGAACAGTTGCGTATCGGGGACGACGGTGCCTTGATGGATGCGGAATACCGAGATCTTGCCGACATACGGATCCATTTCCACCTTGAATACATGAGCCAGCGCATGCTTGGACGCATCGGGTTCCGACCGGAACGGCACGGCGTTCTTGCGCTCGGTGTTGGATGGCCAGCGTTCGAACAGGGGCGGGTTGCCTTCCTTGGGATTCGGCAGCAGTTTTACGAATGCGTCCGCCAATTCCGGAACACCGACGCCGGTGCGGGCGGAAACGAAACAAATGGGAACCAGGTGGCCGTTGCGTAGAGCCTCTTCGAAAGGGGCGTGCAAGGTTTCGGGAGCGATCTCCCCCTGTTCGAGGTATTGCGTCATGAGCTCTTCATCGACTTCCACCACCTGATCGATCAGCGCGCGATGGGCTTCGGTCGGTGACGAAAAATCGGTCCTGCCGTCCCCGTTGAAGAAGCAATCGATGACCCGTGTACCTTTGTCGGCAGGCAAGTTGATCGGGAGGCATTCCTTGCCGAAGGCATCGCGAATCTCATTTACGAGTTCCGGCAGGTTCAGATTGTCGCCGTCGATTTTGTTTACGACGATCATTCGACACAATCCTCTTGCCTGGGCCCATTGCATCATCCGGCCGGTGGTGAATTCGATGCCGTTGGCGGCGTTGATGACCACGGCCGCGGTTTCGACCGCATCCAGCGCGCACAAGGCTTGGCCCATGAAATCGGGATATCCCGGAGTATCCAAAAGGTGAATGCGGGTAGCTTTGTGGTCGATGTGGGTGACGGCGAGTTTCTGGGAATGCTGATGGGCTTTTTCGAGCGGATCGTAGTCGCAAACAGTGGTTCCTTTCTCCACACTGCCCGGCGTA
Organism: Methylocaldum sp.; assembly: GCF_039794385.1. Classification (NCBI taxonomy): domain Bacteria; kingdom Pseudomonadati; phylum Pseudomonadota; class Gammaproteobacteria; order Methylococcales; family Methylococcaceae; genus Methylocaldum; species Methylocaldum sp. The sequence goes on from NZ_JBDIVO010000116.1 coordinate 10,950, forward strand.
TTGATCATTCCCGTCTTATACAGCAGTGCTTCGACCAGCGTCGTCTTTCCCGCGCCCGCGTGTCCGACCAGTGCGATAGTCCTGATGTCTTCGGTCGAGTATGCGTTCATATCCGTCCTCACTCTCGCGATTTGGGGGTTGAGTTCGAGTGTAGGGGAGTACGAGGGGTGAGTTCAAGTTAGCTTATGTTCTCAAAATGGACCTGAGTTTCGCCGATTCGACCTTGAGAACTCGGAGGTGCGCTCCCGTCGGATGGAGCCGTTCACCATTTCTCGTACGGCAGAAATATGCTGATCACGGCGGCGCCGATCCGATCTCCTTGAAATCTATCGGTTGGTGCGGATGCTTGATTACAGCGCGCAAGGAAAAAAAAGATGTCTGTGTTACCTGTCCTTTCTTGCCTGCATTGATTGTTCCGTCGTTCCTCATCTCGGTTTAAGCGCAAGAACTGCCGATCGATTGCTAATCGCACCGATAAGCAGCGCCATCGGCTACGCCATTGAGCACTCCGAGCTCCTTGAAGCTTTTCCAGACCACATGTGTGGCGCTGATCCCTTCGGCCTTCTTCAAGGCCCGAACCTTTGCCGCGTGCCGCCAATTCATGTCCTTCCCGTATCCCGAAGAGCCTTTTACATTGGCGATAAATCGGCAATCCTCCACGTCCGGCTGGAAAAGCTCTTTCGGTTCGGCGTTTGAATCGCCCAACGAAATTCCAACGACAACGAATGCCGCGATGACGCGGAAAGCGATAGACATCATGACGACTTCCTCCGGCAAAGAATGGCAGCGGTTGACTCCCGATCTTCAAAGCTTGTGTGTGAAACGCTAATGAAGAACTCTTGACGTATCAAGCTGCAACTTAGATTTAAAGGGCGATGCAGGGTTCGCTTGATGTTTGCCGAATGGGGCGCCGGCAGCGTTATGCCGCAAGCATTGGGCGCAAGTCGTCGTTGTTGAAACTGCGGTAAGAAAACAATTGGATCCCGTTTCGTTCGTGCCTATGTCGGGTCACAACCCCTCAAGTAGCTTTTCCACCCGCCGTGCCCGGTGATGTCGAGCGCGTCTGCCACCGCATAGGCTTCGCAGAGGAAGCCTTGCACGCATTCGCCGTCCTCGAGTTCCAGGGAGCCTATCCCTAACGGGGCCGGGATTTCCGCGACAAAGCCGCCGAATTCCGCCACCGGCAGCTCCCAGACCTCGACTTCGATGGCGGCACCGGGCGCTTGCCGCAGCAGCCCGGGACGCTTGCCGTCCGGAAGGGCATAGAGGCGATAGCTCGGCGCCGTGCGGGTTACCTTAACCAGCCTTCCTCTACGGCGGGTCAGTTGTCCGTTGAGCGGGAGTCCGGACAAATGGGCGCCGCAGACGGCGATCCGGACATGGCCCGGTTTTTCCCGCTCGGGTTGAGAAGAAGGCGCCGGCAAGGGCTGGCCGGTGGCGCCCATCG
>NZ_JBDIVO010000117.1:0-12284 GCF_039794385.1 Methylocaldum sp.
GGCCCGATATTCAGAAGCGGTACTGGAAAGGCGTGCTATGGTCGCCGTCCTATTTCGCCTCAAGCTGCGGCGGCGCACCAATCTCCATCGTGCGCCAGTACATCGAGCAGCAGCAGACTCCGCACTGCCCAATCACACTTCACGTGTTTCGCCAGCGCCCGACTCAACAGCGCATGGTCGATATTGTCGAACAACCCCTTGATGTCAAACTCCAAGACCCAATCGTATCGCCAACAGCGAGCTCGCGTGACGCCCCTACGGCATCCAACGCGGACTTGCCCGACCTATAGCCATACGAGTCCTGTAAAAACGTCGCCTCGATCTCTGGCTCAATTTCCCGCTTGACCACCATCTGCGCCACCCGATCCGCCACCGTCGGCACGCCCAGTAACCTTACGCCACCACTCTTCTTCGGGATAGTCACCCCTTTTACCGGCGGTGGAAAATAGCTGCCCGAAGACATCCGATTCCAAAGCTTGTACAGATTGTCCTTTAGATCCTCCTCGAATGCCTCAAGGCTCTGATGATCAACCCCGGCTGCGCCGGCGTTGGCTTTCACCGCTCGATACACTTCGTACACCCGCCACTTATCAATGGCAAAGGGTTTCGTTGCACCCACCCGTTTCCTCCTGTCTCCAGTTGAACGCCGAATACAACCGCTTGATTCGACCTCTTCGCTCCAGCTGCATTACCGGCCATCGCCACTACTACAGGTCGATCCGCCCCAGTGCTCCGCATCGGTACTCTTGCCTCGTGGGTTCTGCCACTTGCGCGTCTCCCTTAGCATCGGAACGACTGGTTCCCGCAGTTCCATACAGAAGCCTGGATCAGATTCACGCCCTCTATACGCCGGCTGCCACTTGTCCAGTAATCAGGTGCCCGACAAGCTCATCCCAGAGGGGTGAAACACCCCTGGTTTCGACAGCAATTTCACAGGTTACGACGCGCCATCGAAGGTTCACTTGCGTTCGTCTCTCTGATCCGTACCTACTCCGGGTTCTTTCCCCTCGCTTTACCTCAACGCTCACCACCATGGCTCTTAACCACAGCGGCTTGAGGTGGTTTGAGACCTGCTCCTGAAAACCGATCCCGAGGGGCCTTCCCTCATCTCCCATACAGCTTTTGCACAGAGATTCCATTCTTCGCATGCCTGCGGCACACTTTCACCAGCCTGCTAGGGCGCCATGCGTATAAAATTTTAACTGTAAGCTTATGCTTACAACTTTTTCCGCATTTTCCGACTTGCGACCCAAAGCGTAACGCGATTTACTTCTTCATTTGCTCATTTCCACGAAAAGCCCTGTCTCTTTTTTTACCGAGAAGGAAGCCAGGTACTACGCAAAGATCCGGAGCTGGACTAATTGCCAGTTGAGTCAATCGCGGCATTGTTTCGGCAGGGGTAAATATTCAAACTATATTAAACAAGGTAGTGGAAAAAAGAGATCGGTTGGCTGAGGGTCGAGTTTATCCAGTTCTTCAATCTTTTTGTTTCGAAAGTTAGATCATTCTTTCCAAAACGGATCAAGTTTGACTTCGACTATTCATTTTACTTGCCCGATTATTCCTCACCCTCATGACAGCGCCGCATAATAATTCCGTTTCACAAAGAACTAATCCTTTCGAACGTTGCAACTGTTTTAAGCTCCCTGACCAGAAGCCCGCTCAACGCTGATTTTCAGGCTCATTTCGACATCAGGATAAGTTGGATGCGGGCTTGCAAAATGAAGCTTAAAAAACGGCGTAATCTCCATGCTCTCTATTCTTTAATTTTCGCCAGTTTCAGTATCGGTTGTTCGACAACTGCCCCGCCTGCTCGGCACCTGAAGTTAGCGTGGCAAGCCAGTGGTGTATCAAATACATTGCCGGCCGTTGATCAAGCAGAACCGGTTAACGCAGAGACTGACGCGGCTAAAAATCGGGCCATATTTTTTACCAAGGAGAAAGCACCCCGGCCCGTTGTGAAAAAAGTTGGGGCGGCAGGACGCCATGGCGAAAATGGGAACATTGACCTCCAATTCCGCGATGCCGACATTCATGCCGTGATTGACGCGATCCTTGGCGAAGAGCTCAAACTGGACTACACGATCGCCCCCGCGGTACAGGGCAAGATTACTTTGCGGACCCGAAAGCCGCTTACCAAGGAGGCTCTTCTTCCGGCATTAGAGGCGGCCTTGCACTCGGTTTCCGCCACAATTATTGAACAGGACGGCGCCTATCACGTGATTCCCCTGGATGCGGCTCAGCAGTGGGTAAAAGGAGTGAGCCAAGTCAGGGCTTATGGTCCCATTTCACCCGGTTTCGCGGTGGAAATTCTGCCTCTTAAGTATATCCCAGCGAGGGAAATGCAGAACATTCTCGAAGCCGTGGTCCCGAAGGGAACCGTTCTACAAGCGGACGACGTACATAATCACTTGGTCATAGCCGGCTCCAGTCAGGACAGAGCCGCAGTGCAGCAAACGGTCGAAGGTTTCGATGTGGACTGGCTGGAAGGCATGAATTTCGCCCTGTATCAGGTGGAAAATTCCAGTCCCAGCCAGATCATCACGGAACTGAAAGAAATCTTTCAACCTCCCATCGGGGTGATCGGCAGCCGGGTTCGCTTTGTCGGATTGGACCGCATTCATTCGATACTTGGCATCGCTCGCGATCGCACTGATCTTGAACTCATTGAAGATTGGATTAAGCGCCTAGACGTCACCAAGACTAGCGAACGCCGTGTTTTCGTGTACAACGTCCAAAACGGCAACGCTAAGGATCTCGCTAAAGCGCTCCGTCAGTTGTTGGGTGAAAAAGTGGGAAGCGAGCAGACCAATACCGATACTACGTCCCCTTTGCCGACAGGCACAGAAGGTTATGGCCCCGACGGTTTGTCAATGGAGAAATCCGAGAATAGACCACTTGTCGGCACTGTCCAAGGGCAAGGCGAGGGCCGCGCCAGCAAGCTGGTCGCTGTGGAGGAAACCAATTCGCTGCTTTATTATGGAACCGAAGACGAATATCGGGTGATCAAAGACGCCTTGCAGCAGCTCGATATCGTTCCGCGCCAAGTGATGATCGAGGCCATACTGGCGGAGGTTACGCTTAACGACAGCCTAAGATACGGCGTGCAATGGTTCTTCGACGCCGGAGAAAATACCGTTACCCTAAGTGCTTCCGATACCGGTGCGATCGCATCGTTATTCCCCGGCTTTTCTTACGTCTATTCCGGAGGCGCGGATGTGCGGGTCGTGCTCAATGCACTTCAGGAACGAACCGATGTGCGCGTGTTATCCGCGCCTAAGCTGTCCGTACTGAATAATCAAAAAGCGATGCTTCAGGTCGGCGATCAAGTTCCAATCGTCACTCAGACCTCTCAAGCGACCATTTCTCCGAACGCCCCGATCGTCAACCAGGTCCAGATGCGGGACACCGGGGTCATTCTCGAGATAACGCCAAGAATCAATGAGAATGGCAGCCTCATCCTCGACGTATCTCAGGAAGTGAGCGATGTCACACAAACCACCTCATCCGGGATTGATTCTCCGACCATTCAGCGACGAAAGATTCGAACGTTCGTTTTGACCAATGATGGCTTCACCGTGGCATTGGGCGGTTTGATCCGGGAAAACGGTCGTGAAAACAATAGTGGATTGCCCTTCATCAAGGATATCCCGATCATTGGTAATCTATTTCGCAACAACGTATTCGAAAACAGGCGCACCGAGCTCATCGTCTTGCTCGTGCCGCACGTCATGAGAAATCAAGCCGAGACCCGAGCGGTCGTCGATGCACTGCTGGAAGGTCTGAATGCGGCAGGGCAGGTTACCGAACGTGCTAAACCCCTCTGGCCATCGCTCCGGAAGTAGCGGCTTCGTTCTTTTGCACACGTTGTGGCTGTTGCTACTGGTCATCGCTATCGTCATGGGGACATCGCTTATCGGCCGTCGAGCAGCTGACAATATAACGGCTTATGAAACCCGTTTGCGCCTCGATTTGGCGGCCGAGTCGGCCATTTACGACGCGGTTTTCGAATTGCTGGAGCAAGGGACGCAGAGCCGATGGGTCCGTGACCACGGGAAGGTACGGACTCTCTATATCGACGAACAGACGGTTGATTTAGCAGTCACGAATGTGCACGGTATCGTGGACATCAATACGGCTGACCAGCGGTTACTGGAGAGACTCTTGGCAAATCTGCCGGGAATCGATGTTCCCGCTGTCATCGCAGGCCGTATTCAAGTCCACAAGCAAAACGGAAAAGAAGATAACCGGTTGACGACCTATTCCGATCTCAGCGCTATCTTGAGCCTATCACTGGAAGATTTTGCCTGCCTTTATCCGTACATCACGCTGTTTTCGGGACGGTTGGAGCCTAGTGCGGCGCTAACGTCGGACCGCTTGAAGAAAATGATAGGCCAAGCAAAGCGCGACGAGGAACAGCTTTCGGCGATGGAAGGTGGGCTATCGGTAGCTGGCGAGGTCTTCAGAATTACGGCTGCGGTTCATTCCGATTCTCCCAAGACCAATCGCTTGTCTGCCGAGGTGCTCCTTACAGGCAGGCGCGATATGCCTTATTTGATAAGGTCTTGGATTTGGGTTCCAAATTGTGAGGCTCAGACCTGATCGAGTGGTTGGCGATACGCTATCGATGGTTTTCTGGCAGTGGAATCGCGGAAGAGTTCACCGACAGTTGCTCGGCGTTCAGATGCATTTCGAGAGTTTGGTCTTCGTTTTTGATTCCGACCGTGACGGACTTGCGATTGATCCTTTGCACGCTCCAGTCGCCGAAACTCTCCCCAGGCCGGACCAACCGCCAGGTTTTTCTCTCTCGATCCTCTAGCAAGGCCATACTTTCACTGCCAACACGGATGACGCCGACCAGAAGCGGAGGCGGCCCCGAAATCTCAGTCGACTTGTCCGGTTCCTCCGGTTTTTCGATGAACGCGGTTCGACTAGGTTGAAACAATGGACTTGTCGTCAAGGCGTCGATTTCGATAAGGGTATAGACGTTTAAGTCGGGCTTGGTTTCATTCAGTTCTGCATTGGTGTAGTTCTCGGACGATTCGGCCAAGAGCAGCGAGAAAACGATCGTCAATCCCGCAATGAATACAACAGTGTTGAACCCAATCAACCATAGCGTTCGAGGAAACCTGTCGGTCATTTATGGCCTGCTTTCAAACGACGCCAAATCAGCTCCGAATCCCGAAATGCGGAGCTCGGCCATCACCTTGGAAATCGCAGTCCCGCCGGCTTCCGTGGGAACGCTGTCCAACGAGCGTATCGTCAACTGATCGACCACGATCAACGGCCTGTGCCGCTCGAACTCGGCGAGCATTCCCATGACGGAGGCCTCCGGCCCCTCGCCTTTCAAATCGATGGATATACGGCTGAGATTGCCTTGACGGACTGTTGTCGCGGTACGCATGGATTCCAGATTAAATCGGGTCGAGCGAATAATTTGATCGATGATTTCCTGAAATTTGGTTTCTGTCCCCGAGTTGCTATCTGTCCAAATCAATAGCGGCTTCAATGTCTCGGCATCGGCCGCGACTTGCGCCTCAGAAAGGGTTTCGACTTCAAAGGAAAGCCGCCGTGCCCGGCTTAATTCGAAGCGGGCGTCGTGCAATTGGCTGATCGCCTGCCCCGCTAGATTCAATAGCGGCTTGAAAAATCCTCCCCAAACCGCGAATACAGCGACCACCAACAGGCCGAGAGACGCGATTCGATGGACTCGGGGAGACAGTGCAGCGGTCACGGCAAGGGCCTTTTAAGCTCCAGGGCCACCTCGAACTGCGGCGGAGTTTCCGTGCCGTTATTACCGGCGACCGAAATCAATTTGGCATTGCCGATTTTCGAGAGTTTACCGAGTTCCCTCATCATTTCGGGGGGATTTGAGGCGTGACCGGCTATATGCACCACGCCGTGGTCGTACCGCAAGGACGTAATCCAGGCCGTTTTCGGCAACGCGCCCGCCACCTCGTTCAAGACATGCGTAATGCGGTATGCGGGGGCTTGACGTGACAGATCGTTTTTTACGGATTGTAGAAGGGCGCGTTGCGCCAGCAAGGGTGCACTGGCATTCACCGTTTTCTGAGTTGCCTCGATATCCCGCCTTACCTTGTGCTCAAGCCATAAAGCCGAAAGGTAAGTTGCGGGAATAAGCAACGTCGCCACCAATGCCAAGCTTAGCACCAACATCAAGCGTCGCTTGAATCGAGAACGAGCCGCCTCTCTGCCCGGCGAAGTGTAAAAAACAAAATCCAAGATACCCGACGAGGACGGGCGAAACCCCACGGCTTCCACGGAAATCCCGACCTGATCGAGATTCTTAAGCGCTTGAAGTACGGTTTCCCGGCGGCAAAGCGCAACCTCGACGTCGAGGGTCCCGGAATCGTGATCCTTTTTCGATCGAACATCGAAATAAATCGCCGCCTTCTCAAGTGGCGATTCCGTAATGAGCTTGAAGGCGACCGCATCTCGTAACCGAGCCTGTGCGCTTTTCGGAAAGCTCATCCGCAGGAGAAACACCTCTTGCAAACCTAACGCAACCTGTGTCGTGGCCTCTGCGCATAGTGGCCGCAACGCTTCCATCGCCTGCGACGAACGCCCTCCAAAAACACTGGGAAAATGGAGTTCTTCCGGTGGCGTGCCATGATCTTGGACCTCATTGTGAGGACGAACGAGCGTCGTCCGATCTCGTTCAACCAATAGAAGCACGGATTTTTCGCGCTTCGAGACCAGTCGTCCAAGCCCAGGGAAGAGGTCTGTAAGTCCCACCCACCACCATAGGAACGCGGGGCGGACGATGGCCGCGAGATTCGTCGACCGCCAAATCGCATCGGTTACGCTGGTCTGCAGGCTAAGCTTGTCCATTCGATCACACAGCTTCCGCTAAGCGTCTGGTGTAGCCGAATCGCCATCCTTAATGACGGCCGTGTCTTGTCGACGAAATCAGCGTGAAGTTGGATCACATCGGGCAGTTTCTCGGCGTCGTTCCAAGATCGGCTGGCTCGCCCGGAACTTCCCGCGAAATATGAAAATTCGACCTTTTCGAGGTCTTCGAGTACAACCCAATTCGTGCGAACGAGCTTTTCCGATACCGGCGATGCCGGACGCGGCACGAGATCCAAAAGAAGCGCAAGAGAGCCGTTCTGACGGCTTTCAAGATACAAGCGTCCATCCATGCGCCCGGAGGAGAACGCGGACTGCGACGGAATCGAAGTGAACTCCACGGTGTCCCCATCGCCTTTGAAGCGGGCTCCGAATCCGCCGCGCTCCGGTGGAAGGCTGGCGCGGAGAAGACGGGAAACGAGTCGAACCGCCGTGGCTTCCTCGGCCCATTGCCGATCAATCCGCGAAGCAAGCCTCCACCCGTCCCTGATCGTTATCAGGACTTGGGATAACGTGCCGATCAGCAAGGCCCCGGCGGCCATAGACACGAGTACCTCGAGCAAGGTAAACCCGCTTTGGGGCCTATATATCCGCCCGCACCCCACTGTCATTTCCTAAACCTATGGGCCGACATACGCACCAGTGGCGCCGAATGTGCGTCGCGCGCGATGGTTACGCTGATCCTTTGCAAGCCATAGATACCCGTCATGGGGCCTTCCATGCCGTCCGGTAGGATGTCCTCGACGTCGACTCGCCAGAAAAATTCGCCTTGAGTGCCTTCATTATTCCTAGGAATGTCCACACCATCAATCGAATACTCCTCCAGTTTGGAATGCGCAAGCAACACCGCGGTCGAGTGTGAGCGTAGCTCGATCAATCTTGGTATGGTTTGTGACATCGCCGGGAGCGCAATTCCGAGGACCAATCCCGCCATCACGAACGCCAGAACGACCTCGAGCAGTGAAAATCCAGCCTGCGACCGCAATTCCGGCCCTCTAGTTGCGAGACAACGCCCCGGTGAGCCAGTCGACCTGAATCCGATCGTCCCAGCCGTCGTGTCGAATAATAATCGAGCCCCCAGAGGATGAGCCATCGGGAAAAAACGTGATCGCGCTGCCACTCGCCGGTGACGGAATCGTGCTTGTACAAGTCACGTCCGGCTGATCGGCGACATTGCTCGTATCCTTGCTCCCGCCGCCCGAGACGATCTCCGCACACGGAAGCGTAACAGCGTGGCCCCGCGAGAGGGCCAACCACTTGGCGTTTTCCAATGCCGTCAGAGCCGCCTCCGCCCAACGGGTGCTGTTTCCTCCCCGGTACGCGCCTGCGCCCGCGGCGGCCAGCATCCCCAACAAGGCGATTACCACCAGGAGCTCCAGCAAGGTCACGCCCCGTTCACGGCGCCTTCGAGAGCCCGACGTCGGCATTTTCGCCCTCTCCGCCTTCGCGGTCATCCGCCCCGAAAGAGTAGATGTCAAAAGGACCGCGCTGTCCCGGAACACGATAACGGAAAGGCCGGCCCCAAGGATCCAGTAGGTGCTCATGTTTGCGGATGTAGGGTCCTCGCCATCGCGCGACATCTGGGGGGGCCTTCCACAGGACTTCCAACCCTTGTTCCGGCGTAGGATAGGAGCCGGTGTCGATCTGATAATAGTGCAGAGCCGTCGTCAAGGTGTCCACTTGAAGGGCCGCGGCATCCGTCTTTGCCCCGGAGAACATGTTCATGATCTGTGGCGCCACGACCGCCGAAAGCAGCCCCATGATGACCAGTACGACCATCAATTCCAAAAGTGTGAAGCCCCCCATGCCAGCCCTCTGGTGGCGATGAAGATGCCGACTACGTTGTGTTGTTCGATTATTCACCATTTTTCCTTATCGTACCGCCATTTGGTTAATGCTCATGATCCCCAACATCACGCCTGCAATAACGAATCCGACGATCAACCCCAGGACGGCGATTGCAATCGGGTTCAGGAGAGCGATAAGCCGATCGATTCGGAAGGTCGAATCCGTTTCGAGCAAATGCGCGGCTCGCATGCTGGCGTGTCCAAGCGTGCCGGTATGTTCACCGACTTCGATAATGGATACGGTCGCTTCCGGGATAAGATCGATTCGGCGAAGCGCCGCGGACACAGAGGCCCCTTCCCGCAGTTCCCGCGATGCCTTGCCCATCGCCTCGCGTAGACGTTTCGATGAGGCGGCTTGAGCGGCGAGTTGGACGGATTCCGACACCTCGACGCCATTATCGATCAACGCCCCCATCACACCCAAGGTCTTGGCCACGTCGATTTGAGCAATCAACCGGACTACAGGCAGTCGCAAAGCCATTTTCGCCATGGCCTCCCCGATGGTGGGGTTTTTTCGAACGATCCACCACAGCAAGAACATGCCTGTGATCGGGAGCACGACAATGCCAGCGCCCTGTCGCGTGACCAGGTGGGACAACGTCAATACTACACGGGTCATCTTGGGAAGCCGATGTTCCTCACCCGCGAATATCGGCTCGAATTCCGGAATGACATAACCCAGCACGAAAAGCAGCGCGGCGAAGACCGTGACAAGAACCACCACGGGGTAGATCAGCGCGTTCACCAAGCCGCGCTGAGCTGCCAGTTGCCGTTGCAGATAGCGGGCGGCGTCGGTCAGTCCATCGCCCATGCGCCCTCCTTGTTCGGAGGCGCGCACGATGCCGATCAAATACCGCGGCAAATTCCGCTCGGCTTCCAGGGCATGGGACAGCGTGGCGCCCTCGCACACCCTTCTAAGAAGCCTCTGGACCAAATCGGTCATAACCTCGCGATCCTGCTGCCGGCCTAAGACCTTGAGGGCCTGCTCAACGGTCAAGCCGGCTTTGAGCATCTCCGCGAGCTGTTCCGCGAACAGCGCAAGATCGGCTAACGGCACGCTCCGGCTTAACTTGATCGGGCGGTTGAGCACATCGCGCCAGGTGTTGGCGTCGCGGGTAATCGAAAGGGGCGTCAGCCCGGACCGAAAGAGCTCAAGCGCCGCCGTTTCCTCGGACACGGCTTCGATTTGGAGGTCCCGCAGCTCGCCGTCGCCGGTGACTGCTTTCACGGTGAACTTGCTCAGTGCTCGCGCCATTCCATGACCCGAAGCACTTCATCGATGGCGGTTTCCCCCGCAACCACCTTGGCAAGCCCGTGTTGCCAGAGATTGCGTCCGCCACGCCGCACCGAGGCATCGACGAGCATCCGCTCATCCTGTTTCATTCGAATGATTTCCCGCTCTTCTTCCTCGATTTCGATAGCCTCGAACAAAGGAGTGCGTCCCCAATAACCGCGACCGTTGCAATGCTCGCAGCCTTTAGGACCATAAATCGCTTCCGGAACGCCATGCTTTCCAAGCCCATGCCCGATCATCTCGGCTTCTGACTTCGTAACTGACCGCCGTATCTTGCAGTGCGGACATAACCGCCTGACCAGGCGCTGGGCTGCGGCAAGCTCGAGCGTGGATGCTAGAAGGTAGGCTTCCACCCCCAAGTCCAACAAGCGGGTGACCGCTCCGGCGGCCGTATTCGTGTGCAGCGTCGACAAGACCAGGTGGCCGGTCAACGCGGCGCGAATCGCGATGTCAGCGGTCTCGCGATCCCGTATTTCGCCGATCATGATGATGTCGGGATCGTTGCGCAGAATGGAGCGCAACGAGGTGGCGTAAGTTAGTCCGATTTCCGGTTTGACTTGAAGTTGAGAGACACCGGTCAATACGTATTCGATAGGGTCCTCGACGGTGACGATCTTGAGCTCGGGGTTGAGAATCGCGTTCAACGAGGCGTACAGCGTCGTCGTTTTGCCGCTACCCGTAGGTCCTGTAATGAGGACGATCCCGTGCGGTTTCTTTAAGGCCTTCCGCAGCCCGTTCAGGCCGTGGTCGGATAGCCCGAGTTGGTCGAGCTCGAGCTTGACCGATACTTGTCCAAGCAACCGAAGCACGATCGACTCCCCATGCAGTGTAGGGAACGTCGCCACCCGCAGATCGAGGCTTCGCCCGCGCGCGGAAAACCGGATTCTTCCGTCTTGAGGTACCCGCCTTTCGGCGATGTCGAGTCTAGCCATCAGTTTGATGCGGGAGGCTACCGGTTCTGCCCAGCGGGCCGACAGGACATCGGCTTCCTGCAGCAATCCGTCGATCCGGTAGCGGATGATCAATGCGTTTGCGGCTGGCTCGACGTGCACATCCGAGGCGCCGAGATCGCTCGCCGACATGATGAGCCGATGTACCAAGCGAATCACCGGTGCGTCAGAGGCGTGATCACTGAGCTTGGCCACATCATCGTCGTTGACCTCGGCCGTCCCGATCGAAGCCAGGGAAATTGCCTCCTCCGCTTCCGCCTGGGCGGCGTCGAGCTTGTAGAAGTAATCCTCCAACTCGGATTCGAGCGCTGCATAACGTTTAACGGGTTTTCCCAAAAGGAACTCCACGCCGGCCGCTGTTACATCATCGGTCGGATCCGCCATGGCGAGATGCACTTCGTCCTGATCGATTACCAGTGGGAGAGCCCGTTTGGTTCGAAAAAAATGGAGATTGACGCCGTCGATCTCGGGCAGGCGGGCAGGGAAACGGGCACGTTTAGCGACCTCGATGGCCAGCATTTCCGCAAAAATCTCGGCCATCTGGTCTTCCGTTACCAATCCGAGCCGAGTGGCGACGGCTGAAAAAGGGGTTTCCGACGACCGTGCCGCCGCCTGAACCCGCTCTACGGATTCAGCACTCATCAGCCGTCTTCGCAGCAAGATCTCCACCAGCCTGTCGGTAGAATCGGTGGAAGATGCCGAAACAGCGGTAGTGACTGCCATGTTGAATTAAGCTTCCAATTGCCTTGCAGCTCGAAGCCAACCCGATTGGCCGGCTCGTTTTTTGACGTTTTAACTGGCCACCGCGATACTAACGATGATGCTCACCCATATTTAAATGACCAAATGGCACTAAGGTATCGCTAGGTATTTAGGGTCTATCTCAGTAGGCCGTTCACCCTGAGCCAGTCGAAGGTTTCTTGGGACCTACTGGGATAGGCTCTTAGTACTTAGATAATACCACTGAATTCTCGATCGTTTTTGTACTGAAACATAGCAATTTAAGCCCGTGGCGACGTTTGACTCGTTGATCCCGGGGGCGTGGACGTAGCGGCGGAGGAGATTCCCGGTACTGTCGTACTCGGCCAAAAGGTCCGCCCCGTCGTAGAGGAGATGGGTGGTCACCCCTCCGATCGCGGTCTGCCGAAGCCGCCCCTCGCCGTCATAGGCGAGCGCCGCCGCGAGGCCGGTCTTGCTGGCGGTCTTCAGACGGTTGTCGAGGTCGTACGCATAGCTCCACACCCCGTCCCCGGTGAGGTTGCCGTTGGCGTCATAGCCGAGGGTGGCCCCGGCCGCCTGGGTGTACTGGTTGAGGCCGTTGGC
>NZ_JBDIVO010000118.1:0-12198 GCF_039794385.1 Methylocaldum sp.
GAATAGGTTTCCCCGGGACTCCATGGACATGAGCCATCGGGAATACTGGTTTGAAATGAACATGAAAGGCGACAAGTGTTATTTCGTCGTCACCGACCTGCTGCGCCAATATCCTTTTCCGGAAATTCCCGGCGAAAAATTCCTGGCGGAAGGTGTCGTGTTCAACCGGCTCAATCCGAGATTCCGGTGCGTCAACGAGGTGATGCGGATCATCCAGTATCTGCCCGACGGATTGACCGCCAAAGCGAGGGCAATACGCTATCGAAGCCCGAGAGGCGCTCGGCTTTATTACGGCGAAGCGGTACGCTTGCCCACCGGGATCAAACCCAAGCTCAAGAATATGGCCAACTTCATCCGATACTCGGTCCATGCCGGAGAATCCTTATATGCCAGCTTGGCGGAAGTCGGCTTTCCGCTGCTGTTCGGGATCAGCCTTCCGATCGGTCTGGGCTTGGCGTGGATCGATAAAGCCCGTCTAGCCAGCTCTCGCTAAACATCAATATGGTTTCAACTGATACGCCAGATTCTATTGCTCTTGAAAGCAAGCCCTGTCCCATGGGCTGCGAAAGCCGCGATGAATTGGTTCTGCAAGGAAGGGACAGACTGCATGACCTGCCCGGCACGTATTCCGTGGTTCGATGTTCGGCGTGCGGGTTGTTGCGAACCGATCCGAGACCGACCGCGGACACCATCGGCTATTACTATCCCGAGACTTACGGGCCTTACGCCGGCACCCGCATTACCCATTCGCGTTTCAGAACAGCGGCGAATGCCATTAAGGAATTCGTCAGAAATGCCTTGAGGATACACAGCCTGTCCTTGCCCGCACTCGAACCGGGACGAATGCTGGAAATCGGCTGCGCCTCGGGCAGCTTTCTAGCGCGAATGGCCGATAAAGGCTGGCAAGTGGAAGGCATCGAATTTTCGCCCGCGGCGACGAAAAATGCTCAGGATGCAGGCTTCTCGGTTCATTGCGGAAGCCTGGAATCGGCGCCCGAACCCGCCGAACGATTCGATCTGGTAGTAGGCTGGATGGTGCTGGAACACCTGCACGACCCTGTGCTCGCGCTCAACAAGCTGCATCGCTGGACCCGGAAGGACGGCTGGCTGGCCATCTCGGTTCCCAATGCAGCCTGCTTCCAACTCGGCTGGTTCGGGCAGCGATGGTTCCCCTTGCACTTGCCCGCCCATTTGTACCACTTCACCCCGGAGACTTTGGAAGCCCTGCTGAACGCTACGGGTTGGCGCATCGAGAAGATTCTTTACCAGAAAGTGATGACCGATTTAATGGCGAGCACGGCTTATCTCATCGAAGACAAATGGCCCAATTCGACCGTTTCCCGCTTCCTCAAGCGGCATCCCGAAATTTTCAACCTGCCCCTTTATCCGCTGGCCCTGATCCTGAGCCGGCTCGGCCAAACCGCACGGATGACGGTTTGGGCCAGACGCGTCGACCGATAAATGAAGGTTCTGCTTCTTAGCCGCTACGGCCAACTCGGGGCCAGCAGCCGGCTCCGCTCGTATCAATATCTAGCCTATCTCGAGAGCCAAGGATTTCGGATCACGGTCGCGCCTTTCTTCAAGGACGAGTATCTCGAACGATTCTATGCCGGAAACGGAAAATCCCTGCGCTATGCGCTCGCCGGCTACGGCAGGCGGATCGTATCCCTGATGGGATTACGCGCATACGGCCTGATCTGGATCGAAGCGGAGGCATTGCCCTGGCTTCCGGCTTGGATCGAGACCGCGATGGCGCGCGCGGGAATCCCCTATGTCGTCGATTACGACGACGCCATCTTCCACCGCTACGATCGCCATGCCAGTCGTGTCATCCGCAAAATCCTGGGCGACAAGATAGACCGCGTCATGCGCCATTCCAAAGCGGTGATCGCGGGAAGCGAATATTTGGCCGAGCGGGCGACTAAAGCCGGCGCCGCACGCGTGGAACTCATTCCGACCTCGATCGACTTGAACCGTTATCCTCTGAATCCGACCGATACGGACGCCGTCTTCACCATCGGCTGGATAGGTTCGCCCACTACGGCGCAGTATTTGCGAAATTTGAACGACGTTTTTTCGGCGATAGCACGGGACCATCCCTTACGGATAAAAGTGGTGGGGGCGGAAGCCGCGCATTTGCAGCTCTCCGATATCGACATCGAGTATCGCGACTGGTCGGAACAAACCGAAGTGGACGAAATCCGGCGCTTTGACGTCGGCATCATGCCCCTGTCCGATACCCCTTGGGAAAGGGGGAAATGCGGCTATAAACTCATCCAGTACATGGGCTGCCACAAACCCGTGGTCGCCTCGCCGGTCGGAGCCAACCTCAGGATCGTCGAGCATGGCGTCAACGGCTTTCTCGCATCCACCGAATCGGAGTGGAGAGCCGCCCTGCTGGAACTCTTGCATAATGCCGGCCTGCGCATCCGATTGGGACAAGCCGGACGAGCCGTTGTCGAACGCGAATACTGTACCGCGGTGAACGGCCCTAAACTGGCAAGAATTTTGAGCGAAGCGTCCATGCGATGACATGCCCTCGCTTCAGCCCGATTGTCTGCCGGTGCAGATAGTCCGCATCGTTAACATTCTTTCTTTCTGAACAATGGATTAATCATGCGTATGCGAATCATCAGCTCGATTTTCCTCGCCCTGATCGCTGCCGGTCACGTTTGTGCCGAAACCGTCGATCAAAAGATCAAAATCGGTATGCTGGCCTTCGGCACGCTCAACTGGGAGCTTGCCGTTATTCAAGAGGAAAAACTCGATAAGTCACAGGGGATCACCATAGAAACAACTCCCCTTGCCAGCGCCGAGGCGGGGAAAATCGCCCTGCAAGGGGGAAGCGTCGATTTAATCGTGTCCGATTGGATCTGGGTGGCCAATCAGCGCGGGCAAGGCATGGATGTCACTTTTCTGCCCTACTCAACCAGCCATGGGGCGTTGATCGTACCGGCCGGCTCTTCCATCCAAGGGATCGCCGATCTCAAGGGAAAGCGGCTAGGCATCGCGGGCGGCGGATTGGACAAAAACTGGCTGCTGCTGCGCGCTCTGGCTCAAAAACAGCACGGCCTGGACCTCGACAAGTCCGCCGACAAGGTCTTCGGCGCGCCGCCGCTGCTCAACCAACAGTTGCAACAAGGCAAGCTGGACGCCGTCCTGAATTACTGGAATTTCGCCGCCAAACTGGAGGCTCAGAATTATCGTCGTCTTATCGATGGACGCGGCATACTTCGAGGCTTGGGGGTAGACGCCGATGTACCGAGTCTCGGTTATGTTTTTGGGGAGGACTGGGCCAATGCTCACGCGAATGCGCTTTCAGGATTTTTGAAGGCGGCGGACGCGGCCCAAAAATCGATCTGCGAGTCGGACGCCGTTTGGCGCAAGGTCGTCCCCTTAACGCAGGAAACCGACGAACGGATTCAAAACGCCCTGCGACAGCATTACTGCGACGGAAGAATCAAAAGCTGGGGGGAAACCGAGAAAAAAGCCGCCGCCGAAATTTTTGCGCTGCTGCATCAATCGGGCGAGGGACGATTGACCGGAAAGTCTGGAACGTTACCTGAAGGAGTGTTCTGGCGCTAACCGATTCGGCTTATTTGTAAAAAAAGCTGACACTTTAACTTCCTGATAAAGATGTAAAAACATATGAAAAAGGATACGGACATAGGTTTATCCGGATTAATCACTCATTCCGGCTTCTTGATAACAGAAAATGTCAGTTTTTTTTACAGTCGCAAACGGTATAGCCGGTTTATAGTCGTGCCATTTGTCTTAGCAATCTAGATTTAATGGAAAATCGCTTCCTGGAAAGCCCGTATTGTCTTTTGCAACACTGGGACAAAAGACATGGCCCGCTTTATGCTCCTGTTATTGTCGGAATCTGACTTCAAACCCTGTTAATTAATGCTTTTTGGGCTTTTTTCTTAATTTGCCTGTAATCCGCCGGCTGCGGACGGTACGCTCAATAACTTTATTTGTCTTTCAACACCAACAAACGAATGGAAATTCTGCTATGAAATCAAGAGAAATAATAATAGCCTTGGGGGCGGCTGCCTTGGCTTGCAGCAATGTTATGGCGGATTCTTCCGCTGGCAAGGAGGCGTGCAACGGTTTGCCCTCCCATGCCGAGCTGAAAAATGCTCTCATCAGCGCCGTTGCCAGCGAAAGCAGCGGACTGGACTTCGACATGTGGGGCACCATCGTCAATCGTGATGGCGTAGTCTGTGCGGTTGCCTTCTCCGGAGCTAACCGTGGCGCCCAATGGCCCGGCAGCCGCGTAATTTCCGCCCAAAAAGCCAATACGGCTAATGCATTTAGCCTTAATGGCCTAGCACTCTCCACCGGTAACCTTTACTCGGCCGCGCAAGGAACCTCCGGCGCCAACGCGGAAACGATGCTCGGCGGCAGTTTGTACGGCCTTCAGTTCAGCAATCCGGTAAATCCCGACGTGGCTTACGGCGGTCACCCGAAGCACTATGGTCAGGCAAATGACCCGATGGTGGGCAAACGTCCCGGTGGTGTAAACGTATTCGGGGGAGGATTGGGCCTCTACAAGAATGGACAGATCATTGGTGCCGTGGGTGTCAGCGGCGACACGTCCTGTGCCGACCACAACATCGCCTGGCGCGTTCGGAATAACCTGCAATTAGACCAGATGCAAGGCGTCGGCGGCGTATCGGGCGATCCCGACCGTCCGGACAACCTCATTCTCGACCAGTATAACGGCAACAAGGATGGCGTCACGGCCGGCTTTGAACAGCCCGGCTGTCTTAATGACGCCAGTGGCGATCCTCGCGCTTTGCCGGCGGTACAGCACTAGACGAACGCCTGTTATCGATCTGCATTTAGCCGGGCCTTGCGCCCGGCTTTTTCATTTCAGCCGAGCGGCCATAAGGCGTTTCGTTCCGCTCACTGTCACTTGGAAGTGAGAGAAACTATTTTTGTCCCTTTCTTAACTTCGGCACTGCCTCCAACAGACGCTTGGTGTAAGAGTGAGCCGGCTTAAAAAGAACTTGCTGAGTCGACCCCATTTCGACGATCTTGCCCCGGTGCATGACCGCCACCCGATCGGCCAACTCGGCCACCACGGCCAAATCGTGGGTGATGAACAAATAACTGAGACCACGCCGATCGCGCAGATCCCTCAAAAGCTTCAAAATTTGGGCTTGGACCGAAACGTCGAGGGCGCTGGTCGGCTCGTCGCACACGATCAGCTTGGGATCGACAGCCAAGGCCCGCGCGATGCAGATGCGCTGCCTCTGTCCGCCGGAAAATTCGTGCGGATAACGCAATCGGGCCTCTTTCGGCAAACCGACGCTGTGGAGCAAATCCTCGACTCGTTCGCGCCGCTCCTTCTCGATCATGGACGGATGCAAGGCACGTAGTCCCTCTTCGACGATGTCGCCCACGACCATGCGCGGATTCATGGAGGAATACGGGTCCTGAAACACGATCTGCATCTCGGCGTAACGTTTCCGGCGTTCCTCGCCGCGAAGCCCGGTGATATCGGCGCCATCGAAGCGGACCCGCCCACCGGAATTCTCGATCAGATTGAGAATCCCCTTGCCCAGGGTAGTCTTGCCGCATCCGGACTCGCCCACCAGGGCCAGGGTCTCGCCCTGCGCCACCGAAAGCGAAACACCATCCACAGCCCTGACATAATCCACGGTCCGCTGAAGGATGCCGCGCTTGATCGGGTAATGGACCTTGAAGTCCTCCACGACTAGCAGCGGGTCCGAATGATGTGTTTCGGGCCGGGCTAGGCAGGCGTCCAAGCGGGGCATGACCGTGAACAGCTCGCGGCTGTAAGGATGCTCCGGTTTTTCGAAAAACCCTTCTCGATCGCTCTGTTCCACGATCTTGCCGGCGCGCATGACGGCCACGCGGTCGGCCAGTTCCGCGACGATGCCGAAATCATGGGTGATCAGCCACAGCGCCATTCCGCTTTCGCGCTTCAGTCGCTCGAGAAGCTCCAGAATTTGCGCCTGAATCGTCACGTCCAAAGCGGTAGTCGGCTCGTCGGCGATCAAGAGGTCCGGCTCCCCGGCCAGAGCGATGGCAATCATGACCCGCTGCCGCATGCCGCCGGAAAGCTGGTGGGGATATTCATTCAGATGCCGCTCCGGATTCGGCAGTCCCACATGATCCAGGAGCTCCGAGGCACGATTTCTCGCCGCCCTGCCCTGCAAACCCCGTTGCAAGCGCAGGACTTCGCCGATTTGCCGTCCTACCGTCATGACCGGGTTCAGCGAACTCATGGGATCCTGGAAAATAATGCCGATGCGCAGCCCACGGATGGCGCTCATGGCATATTCCGGCAACCCGAACAAATCGGTGCCCCCAAGACTCACTTGCCCCCTCATGATTCGTCCATTGTGGGGCAAGAGCCTTAATACCGACAGCGCCGTGACCGATTTTCCCGAACCCGACTCGCCCACGAGGGCGAAAGTCTCGCCCTTGTCGATATGAAACGAAACCCCGCTAACGGCAGGTATCAGCTCCGCGCCCTGACGGAAACTCACGTGGAGATCGGAGACCGACAAAAGCGAGCTGGCCGGTTGCCGCTCTACACCGGTTTCCAGCACCTCAGAGACAACACTCACAATTCATGCTCCGAAATTTCGGCCACCTTAAGAAAATGTTTTAGAAGCCCGATTTTGAGCGGCTCATTGCCGTGAACAGGAACCGAAATACGCGCCGAATAACCTTGCTTTCCGTAGACATGATGGCTGCCGTTGATTCTCTTTAGCTCCCATCCATGCCGCTCCGGCAATTTCCCTAAAGCTTTGCCGGAAATGGTTTTCAAACGGCGATCTCCAAAATCCTGTCCGTCTGTGCGAGACCTTTCTCCTCGACCTCAATGGACAAGCAAGCTTCTACGGCCTCATGAAGATTCGCCAACAACTCCTCTAAGGTTTCGCCTTGAGAAGCACAGCCTGGAATCGCAGGAATTTCAGCCCAATAACCGCCCTCCTCGGCCTGATGGACGATCACTTTTAATTTCATGAAAAGCTACCTCCGGGAATCTGGAAAAAATACCATGGTCTTATCGAACATGATGACAATGGCTAGTCCATTACTCCGCCCGCCTCGGATCGAAAGCATCCCGCACGGCATCCGCAAAGAGATTGGCGGCGAGCACCAGGGTGAACATGAACAGAAACGCGGCCGCCAAAGACCACCACACCACCGGGTCCCGCGCCATTTCGAGCCGGGCGCTGTTGATCATGTTGCCCCAGCTCTCCATGGTGGGATCGACGCCGATATTCACGTACGACAGCACGGCCTCGGCCAGCACGAGCGAACTGAAATCCAGGGCTACCGAAATCAGCACCAGATGGAATACGTTGGGCAGGATATGCCGCACCAGGATTATGCCTTGCCTGACGCCCAGCGCCCGAGCCGCCTGAACGTATTCCATTTCGCGCAACTTCAGGGTTTCCGCGCGGAGCAGGCGGCACAGGCCGGTCCAGCTGGTCATGCCGAGAATCAGGCAAAGAAACAGCAGCCTGAAATCGGCCCGCAGCGCCAGGCTGGCGAAGTCGTCCTCGTGCCGGGCCATGTACACCTGCATGATGAGCATGGCGGCAGCGATGAGCAGCACGCCGGGGATGGAATTGAGGGTGGTGTAAAGATACTGGATCACGTCGTCGACCCAGCCGCGGAAATAACCGGCGAGGATGCCGAATCCCAAGGCTAGCGGCAGCGTGGCGAAGGTGGTCAGGGTGCCGATCAAAAGCCCGGTCCGAACGCTCTTGAGGCTTTGGTAGAACACGTCCTCGCCAACCTTGTCCGTGCCGAGCACGTGATAGCGCAGCCCCAGCTCCCCCAGCATTCCGCCGCACCCCAAAATGAGAAACAGCGTCAGTAATGCGGCCCGCCACGGAATTTCCGTTCGGCCGAGGGCGATGCGCTTGAAACTCTCGGCCGGACCGATACGGTCCTGGCGGCTGCGCCTGGCGATGACCAGCAAAGCCAGCAATAGCCAGACCAATACTCCCTTTCCAAATCCCTTCATGCCGATCGTCAGGATATCCGCTATTTTCTCGTATTCCGGATCGGCCAGATGCGCGCCGCCGTACTGCAAACGGGGATAGTCCCATCGTTGCGTACCGTCCGGCTGACGGATCATTTCCTTGGCATAGGCGTAGGACGAAAAAGGCGCCGAATAGGTTTTCTCCACGCGCGTCCGGATCGGCGTCATCCAGCTGTCCAGCACGCTGATCACCTCGCCTTGGTATTGCCCATTTTCGCCTTCAATCCGCGGATGAAAGTGGATCGAATCCAATACGGCAATGAAAAGGTAAGCCAGCAGAATCACCAGCGACACCATGGCGCTGCGGCTCTGCGCCACCTTGCGCCAGGGCCGGCGCAAGTGCTCGCGGCCCCTGGCCCGGACGACGAGCACGGCGAACCCCGCCAGCAGGATGAAGAACAGAATGTCGGTCCAGAGCAGCTTCAACATGTCGGATTACTTTGCGAGCGGCACACCTAAGTCCTTGCAAATCTTGAGAAGATTAATTGTAGGGTGGGTTAGCGCAGCGTAACCCACCAATCCGAGGTCTCTCGGTGGGTTACGGCCTCGCGGCCTAACCCACCCTACGAGAACTCGCCTCCTCGTGATTGAATTGCAGCGCCTCGATCAGAGTTATCCTGAGACTTTTCAATAACTCTTCATGAGTTTTCTCTTGACAATTCACGCCCGGAATTTCTTCGATCCACCCAACCCACCATTCACCAATTTGCTTGGTGATAGCCGTGTATTCTCTGTTCATGCTCGTTTCCACATTTGATACTGTTGCAATGCGCAGCGCCTCTTTCAACGCTTGCGAGTCCTGTTCAACCCAGCCTCACCCTTGGATCGACCAGCGTATAGGAAAGATCGGTCAGCAGAAGACCGAGGACGTAAAGCGCAGAGCCTAGAAACACCATGGCGCGCACGATGGCGAAATCCTGCTGGCTGATGGCATCGATGGTATAGCTGCCCAGCCCCGGAATGGCGAAGAACGATTCGGTGATCAGACTGCCGGTGAACAGCAGGGGCAGCACCACGACCACCCCGGTCAGAATGGGAATCATGGCATTTTTGAGCACATGTCCGAACAGCACCTGCGGCTCGGACAGCCCCTTGGCGCGCGCGGTGCGGACATAATCCTTCTCCACTTCTTCCAGAAACAAGGTCCGGTACCAGCGCACGCCGGAACCGATGCCGGCGACCACGCTGATGGCCAGGGGCAGGATCAGGAAACGGATGGCGTTGATTCCGGAGTCGTAACCCGAGATCGGCGTGAGCTGCAGCAGTTTTCCCAGCAAATATTGCCCGCCGATGATATAGAACAGGAACGAAACGGACATCAGCGCGACGCACAAGGCAATGCCCCAGAACTCCAGATAAGTCAGCCGGAAAAACACCAGGAGTAGCGCCAGGCTGATGTGCACCAAAAGCCCGACGATGAGCGAAGGCACCGCGATGGCGAGGGACGGCCACATGCGCTGACGGATATCGGCGCCGATTTCGCGTCCGCTGTCGGAACGTCCGAACCGAAACATAAACAGACCCACCGACTTCTGATAAAAAATCGTCCGGGTCGCCTTCTCGGCGCCTTCCGCTTTATCGTTCCAGAACAGGGGCAAATCGTAGCCGCGCTCGTGTTTCCACCCTTCGACCGCCTCCTGGGTGACATGCTTCTCCCCGAGATGCATACGCGCCATGTCGTCCGGCGTATTCACCACGAAGAACAGCAGAAAGGTCAGGATGTTCACGCCCAAAAGCAGCGGAAGAGCGTAGAGCACGCGGCGGATGATATAGCGGATCATAACGCGGTGGACCTCATGCGGCGGCGATAGGTCGAATAGGCCGGGACGATCGCCGCGACCAGCAGCCCCGAACCCGCGGCCAGCGGCCAATAGATCGGCCGGTTCCACTCCGCCCGCTTGAGCTCCCGCTGCTCGGCTTCGATGCGCCGGTACTTGAGCCCGTTGTTGGCCATCAGATTGGGTTTGAGGTTGCGGAACCAGTCATGATGCAGCGAAAAAGCCTTGGGATGATAACCGAATAACCAGGGCGAATCGTGCCTAAGGATTTCCTGCATGGCCTGGATGATACGGAAACGCTCCTCCCCGTCGTCCATGTTGCGCATACGCTCGAACAAGCGATCGAATTCCGGGTTCTTATAATTGGCCGCGTTCTCTCCGCCCTTGCCCACCTTGGCGTTCTCGCCGTACACCAGGAAAAAGAAGTTTTCCGGGTCGGGATAATCGGCATTCCAGCCCCACATGAAAATCTGTGCGTTGCCGTTCAGCATCTTCTGCTGGAACTGGTTGTAATCGGTGGTGCGCAGCACCAGCTGAATGCCGAGCTTGGCGAATTGCTTGCGGTACCAGTTCAGAATCGATTTGTCGTCGGGGCCCCGCGCCACGGTATCGAGATAAAGCACCAAGGGCCTGCCGGTCTTGGCGTCGACACCGTTGGGGTAGCCGGCCTCGGCCAGGAGCTTTTTCGCGGCGTCAATGTTCTTGCGGCGCGGCGCGCCGTCCGCCCAGTCGTACACGTAAGGGTTGATCCCGTCCTTGCCCTCGACGTGACCGAAAATGTCCGGAGGCAAAATCCCCTGGGCCGGAACGCCGCGTCCGTTGATGAAAATATCGATGAATTCCTCGTAATCGACCGCGATGTTGATGGCTTGGCGAAGCTTGGATTTGGCCTCGTCCAGCCCGCCCACCGTGGCATCGAGCATGTTGAAGCCCATATAGAATATGGTCGTCGTGATCGCCGTCTCCAAGTGGATATCCTTGGCCTTCATCTCCGGCGTCAGTTCGGCATCGTTCTGCCCGGTGAACTGGACGGCCTGATCGAAATTGTCCGAAGCGATCCCCGAGGCGTCGTAATAGCCCTGCAGGAACTTGTTCCAATAGGGAATCGTTTCCTTTTCCAAAGTGAAGACGACTTTCTCGATAAACGGCAGCTTTTGCCCGGCATCCTTCAAGTAACCCTTCGCCGCATCCTCCGGCTCGCCCTCTGCCGGGTAGAACTCATCGTGATAATTGGGGTTTTTCAGCAACACCATGCGCCGGTTCGGATTGTTCTCCGCCAGCATATAGGCGCCGGTGCCGACCGGATACCAGTCGAGGGTGATGTTCTTTTCGATCAACCCCCTCTGGGCATAAAACGCATCCGCCTCCCAGGGCATGGGGGCAAAAAACGGCATCGCCAGCCAGAAGCGGAACTGCGGATACTTGCCGTGCAGCCGGATCTTCAAGCGGTGCGCATCGGCGATGTCGACGCCCTCCACGGTATAGCCGCGAATATCGAAAAATTCGGATTTATCGGACCGGGCTTCGAAATCCTTCGCCATCCGCTCGCCCGTCTCCTTGAGACCGACGATATAACTCTTCATCATCTCGGCGATCGGAGAATGCAGCTGGGGATGCACCAGCCGCTTGATCTGATAAGCGTAATCCTCGGCCGTCAGCTCTCGGGCGCCGGTTTCGGCAAAATCGGCGATGGTCCTGATTTCCGATAATTCGTCTTCGGTCATGGCATGGTAGCGATAGTGTCCATCGCCGTTCTTGGCGAATGCCGGATGAGGCTGAAACAGGATGTTCGGACGAAGGCGAATATCGTATTCGCTGTACGCTATCCGTTCCTCAGGCGCGTTGTCCGGGAGCGGACGCAAATCCTTATCGAGGTAAGTCACTATTGGCAGAGCCTCCGCCGTCAGCGGCTCGAGCTGATAGGGCCTTTTCAGATAGGCATACTGCAGCAGCGGCTCGTAAATCTGGGCGATGATCTCGTATTCATTCGAGCTGTAGGCCCGCGCCGGGTCCAGGTGCTTGGGCCGCTCGGTGAACGAGGTATAAAGAATGTTCCTGCCCTTGTCCCCGGCCGGATAAGGATTGTTCAGAGGACTGCCGCAGGCGGCAAGCAGGAAAGTCAGCAGCAGAACCGCGGCCGGCCGGAATAAATGTATAAAGCTTCGACGTGCAAAAAAAAGCTCGCGGCCGGAACTTGCCGGACCGGAAAAACGATGTACCGATTCTTGCCTGATCGCCATAGGCGGCCATTATACGCGAGCGAACGGTGCGATAGTCGCATCGTTAGCCGCATTGCAGGTGAACTGACACCGCTCAGTCCGTAGGTCGGCAATCCTTTGCCGACAGATCCGCTGTGTCGGCAAAGGATTGCCGACCTACTTA
>NZ_JBDIVO010000119.1:0-12196 GCF_039794385.1 Methylocaldum sp.
GCGAAGATGTTGTCGGCCCAATGGAACATGTGCTCGTAATTTTCCGACGACGGCTCCGCCGCTTCGCCGAACGAATCCTCGACGCGCTTCATGCTGTGCGTTGTCGGATCGTATTGGTAAACCGCAGTCAACCACGACGCTTCGGTCTCGGTGATGGGGCTGAAGCAGGCCGAATTGGTCGTCGGCTGCGGGTCCGGTGTTTCGCCGACGAACGCGCGGATGATCGAGTCGACGCAAACTTTGGCCTGGGAGTTCGCCATGTGGCCGGACTTCGGTTGTGCCGTTGCCTGAGAATCGCCGATCACATAGATGTTTTCGTAGACGGTTGAACCGTAAGTCAGCGGATCGACCGTCGCCCATCGGCCCGTCGGATCGTTGACCACGCCGGCGTCGAAGACGATCTGTCCAGCTTTCTGGTTGGGAATCATGTTGAGCACGTCCGCCGACAACGCGCCGATCGTGGTGTCTATTGTCTTGAGCGATGAATTGACTTGGGTAATGCCTACGTTGGCGTGGTATTCGAGCGTTCCTGCATAGGTCTGGCTGAATGCCGTGCCGAATGTATGCGGCTCGGCCACGATGTCTGGGTTCGCATCCAGCACGATGATCTTCGAACGTCGCTTCTTGCGCTTCAGATAAGCGGCGATGATACATGCACGCTCATATGGGCCGGGTGGGCAGCGATAGGGCGCTTTGGGGACGTTCATGACGAACACGCCACCGTCCGGCATGGCCGCCAATTGATTCTTGAGCAGGGTAGTCTGGGGCCCGGCTTTCCAGGCGTGGGGCGTCAGGTTCGGGTCGTACAGACGTTCGGCTCCGGCCGGATTCGGGTTGATGAAGTCGATGCCGGGCGCAAGGATCAGATGCTCGTAGTCTAGTGTGGCGCCATTCGACAGACCCACCTTGCTACCGACCGGGTCGATGGCGGTAGCCATGGCTTGGACGATCTTGACGCCTCGATTTCTTAAACCGTCGTAGCTTAGGTTGATCCGGTTCATCGAGATGGCGCCGGTGATGACCAGGTTGGACAAAATACAGGCGTAGTGTGTGGCGTTGGGCTCAACCAGGGTGACATCGATGGTATTGTCCCAATGTTTGAGGTATTTGGCGGCCGTTGCGCCAGCGAAGCCTCCGCCGATGATGACGACTCGATTCGAGAGCGGTGTCGCGGCGCTCAAACTTCTGGGTATGGCCGCAACAAGCGAGGTTGCGCCGGCGAGTTTTAGAAATTGCCGTCTGTTGAAAGCAGTCATATTTAGTCTCTCCTGTCGGGAGTTGGCGTCATTGGTCCTGCGGTAGGAGGCTAGTCGTCCGAGGACGAGGCTCGCGGAAGCGAGCCAAGGTAGTCGGCGATCAACCGTAGTTGATCATCGGTATAACCGCGGGCTTGCCTGTCCATGATGTCCTCGACCGGGCGGTACTTTCTTTCGATCAGCTCGTCATACAACTCGTCGGCAGACTCCCCTGCCAGCGACTCGTAGCCCGAACCGTCGGTTCCGTGACATTGCGCGCATTGCGCGGCAAGGAGACGTCCGGCGGGAGGCTCGGAAAAGGCGCTTAGTGGAGTGGCCGTGGCAGTAATCAATACGAAACACGTTCTTAGGGGGTAAAACGATTTACGCATGTGTTACCTCGCTCGGTGACGTTAATGAGGTTTGGCCAATTCGTTTGCCGTCGCGCGGTCACTTGGTTTCCCCGCGCGACGGGACGTTTCTCTGTCGCCCTTGGTGGGGGGCAGGTTTCGGGTGTGTTTCGGTAACCCTACGGGATGTACTGAAATTTCCATGCCGCGGCCGCTTTCTGGGCGGATTCTTGTTCCCGAATACCGGGTTAACGTACCGGGTCGTGACCAAAGGAGTTACAGAATATGCTAATAAAACAATAAGTTGATATGGCATTAGCGGAAACCCGTGCTGGTGTTCACGCGGCTAGATGAAGCTGCGACGATGGACGCGAGCGGACTCGAGCTCGGCGGTTGTGACGCCGGCTAGCGACGAAAGAACAGGTTGATCAGCAGAGTCAACACGAGGCTGATGATGATCATGGAGGTGATGGGGATGAAGATGTACCGGTTTTCGTCCTGAATCCGGATATCACCGGGAAGCTTTCCGAACCAGCCGAACAGTCCCGGAGCGTAGGATAGGACCAATCCGAGCAGAAACAGGCCAATACCGACGTAGATGAGAATTTTCCCGAAAGACATCGCTCAAGTCCTCTTTGACGCTTCGCCACCATCAATCAAGTAGACCGTCGCGAACAGCAAGAGTGCTGCGATGCCTAGCAGCCACCGAATGTCGGTTTTGGTCGTGCGGCGCTCGACGAATTCCGGGGCGCGTAATGCGTCCATGAGACCTTCCGGCGTTTCCAGACGATGATAGCGGAGGCCGGTTGTCGCGCTCAGTTCGCGTAGATGGTTTTCGTCCAGCCAGGAAAGATAATAGCCTTCGCGCGGCGGTCGGGGTACGGTCTCGGTTGTTTCGTAGGCTGTGCTGGATTCCGGCATTTGCGCGATATCGGTGTTTTCCCAATAACCGATGAGCCGGTTTTCGCGATCGTATTTCGGCACTGTGGTCGGATGCAATCCGCCCACACCCACGATCAAGCCAGCGATTTCTCCCGGTTTTCCGGAAAATGTCGGTCGTATTGTTTGCGGCGGTGCTTCCTGGCCGTCGGTGAAGAGCGCCAGCCGAATGCCGGGATCTCGGTTTTTTACGTCCCGGATAGCGGCATAAACGCCTTGAGCGACAAAGCTGTTGGCTGCCCAGGCCATGCGCCAGTCGACATGGGCGAGCACATCGTCGATCACGCGCAGGTGTTCGCACACTTCTATGGGTTCGAACAGTAATTGAACGCTCTGAGTGGTGAAAAGTCCGAGCCCGACTTCCGAGCCGCACGGAAGATCATGCACCGCCTGCCGGATCGATTCCTTGACGAAATTGAGCCGGTCCGCCGGCATGTTTGCGACATGGTAATCGCGGACATTCATGCTTTGCGTGATGTCGATGACGAAGGCATAGCGATAGACCCGAAGCGGCAGCGGGAGTTTCGGATCGGCAAAGGTCAGCGCCACGAGCACGGTGGCAACGAACAGCGCCGTCGTGCGCCAGTCCCGGCGAACGAGCCGCATCCTCACGGCGCACCACCCGGAATCGTGGGCACGGTAGCGAATACACTGGGTTTCGCTCCGTGCCAATCCGCCTTTTCCCGCTCCTTGGCCGGCGGGGTAATCCTATGTGCGTATTCGAGATTGAAACGGGCATCCCAGTTAGCCGGATTCAACCGAAGAGTCTTCTGCAACTGTTCCTTGGCCAGGGCGACCAGCGTGTTGACACGGACATATTCCAATACGCCTTTGGCGTTCCACAGTTGGGCGGCCTCTCGAAGATACAGTGTTCCAAGATTGTAATGAACCTGCTCGCGAAGGTGCTCGTCGCCGCGTTCGAGAATGGTGGTGTAAAGGCGCAGGGCTTCCTGCGTCTCGCCCGATCGTTCGAGCCGATGGGCTTTGGCGAGTACCAGAACGGGCGGTGTTTTGTCGTCGACCTCGACCCTTTCCGGCTGGGAGATTAGAGTGTTTTGGCGGGCGATTCGGAAAACGGCATAACTTTCGTAAACGACTCCGGCCAGGAGGGCTGCCAGAAGACCCCAGATCAGCATCGGCGAGCGCCACATTCGCATCAAACGGGCCACGACTTCACCTCCAATGCTTTGGCGCTCAGGAGCAGTGCCAGAAATGCGAGAGCAGCGGCATAGCAGTAGCCGGAGATGTCCCTTCGCGGCAGTTTTTCCAGGTAGTGCAGCGGAAGATTTTCCAACTGCTCGACCTCTAGAATTGCGCGCTGCAGCGCTTCCGGATTTTCCGCCTCGAAAGCCCGATAGGGGACGCCAAGGTTTTGGAAATATTGATGTAGAAAATATTCCGGCGTCGTGCTTTCGCCCGGATTGACCGGCTTCTCCGAAAGGCGTCCGCTCCTTGGATTTCGGAGGTAAATCCAGTAAAGGGTCGCCTGCGTTTCCTGAAACCATTGCCGTAGCTGGTCGCGGGTTTCCTCTTCGATGCGCGCCGCTCCGTCCGAGACCAGCAGAACGATTCGGGACCCGGTGAACGGTTTTCCGCTGTAAAAATCGAGCGCCATCGCCAATCCGGGCGCGATGTTGGTTACTCCGTGACCGCGACCGCTGGTCGCTTCGATAGCCGCTAAGATCGCCGGCCGATCTTGAGTGAAAGGCATGACGTAGATTGGTGCAGCCGAGAAATCGATCATGGCGAACAGATCGTGCTCCCGTCGGGCGACGAATTCGGCCAGCAGCTTGCGGGCTATGGCGCCTTTGGTTTCCTGCGCGCGACCGCCCATATAGCTGCCGGAGAAATTCTCGTTCATGCTGCTGCTCCTATCGAGCAGAAGCACGATGTGGGCCCCGGTCCCGACTCTTTCCACCCATTGCTCATGCAAGTAAGGACCCGCGATGCCCAGGCTGAGACTAAGCGCTGCAGCGGCGGCGCTAGACCGCAGCAGTCGATCGAGCATCGTCGACAGCGGATCGCTCGGGAGCATCGAGATGGAGGGATAGGAAATCGCGGCTTGCCCGCGTTTTAATAAAGGAATCAGGGCGGTAATGCCGAGAATCAGTGCCCAAGGTGCGGAAAGCCCGATGTTCAAACACTCCTCCGTTCAGCAAGGACACACTGGCGGCATAAGGCTTCAAGCCGGGAAAACAGGGAATCCGCTGGTATCGGTGCATCGGGGGCGGTGAAAAAGACTTGCCGGGACAGGGCGAAGAAATGGTTAAGCTCGTCTCGAAGCTCGGCGAAGGCCGGATGGTCTGCCAGGAAGGATTCCAATTCCCCGGCAAACAGACGAAAACCGGCGGTGTCGTCCAAGGCTCGGTGCAGGAGCTTGATCGCGGTCCGGTACGCATCGGCATCGGCCGGTTTACGGCTGAGCTTCTTGAGATCGCGCATGGTGCGCGCAAACGGCGGGGCTGTCTTTGTAAAGAACGGCAGCTTGCCGTAACGCCATGCGAGAAGCGGCAGTACGGCCAGGGTTCCGGCGAGATAGGCGATAAGCCTCAGGCGGTGTGACAGGATCGGAAGCGGCTCCGGTACCACGGATTCGCGGATTTCGACTTTTTCGTCTGCAATGTCGGGCGGAATGATCGGTGCGATCGTGATATACCACGGCGGCGTTCGCGCTTCTAGCGGGGCTTGTCCCTGAAAACGGACCGGCAGTGACGGGATGGTCAATTTTTCCGGTTGCCGTACGCCTTTGAACACCTGATAGGTCAGCCGCAGTCGGTAATGGGCTACGTCTTTCGCGTTAGTCTTGGTCCAACTGACGGTGCGGAGATCCAGCCATTCATCGAGCGCGCCGGGCTTGGGCAGATATTCGGTCTCCAAAGCATAGCTTTCGGGTACCGTGATGAGGACGTGATAATCGATCAGGTCTCCCATGACATAGCCGAAATTCCGCGGTATCGACGGCTCGATGCGAGGCGTCAATTCGGCGGAGCAGGCGAGGGCAGGGGCCAGTAGAAGCGCCGGGCTCAAGCCGAAAAGCAGTTTAAACATCGGGCGCATCGTTCAGGTTCGATAAAAATAACGGGTCAGCTCGTCCGGGTCGAAACGGTCGATCAGGAAGAACGGCTCTCGACCATGAAGCGCGCAAATCTGCCCCAGTTCCTCGCGGCGCTTCTCGAACGACGCACTGATCTTCTCTCGTAGCGCGGGCCGCATGAGCAATCGCCGCCGGGCACCGGTCTCTGGGTCTTCGAAATTAACGAGACCCCACGAAGGTAGCCGATCGAATTCGGCGCTGTTCCATAAAACCACCGGCACCACATCATGGCGGACCAGGGCCTTGAGCAGTGTATCGAGGCGATCCAGGGTTAAATGAAAATCCGAAACGAGAAATACTAAGGCTTTCCGTTTCCCGAGATACGGTACGACCTCGTTCAGCCCGTCGGAGGATCTGCCCCGAGGGCGGAGGTTCTTGAGGTTCTCCAACAGTTCCGGCGCGGCGCCTTTATGCCAGCGCAGCGGCAGGAGCATGTCCTGGAGTATCGTGCTGTCGCAGCCGATAAAGCCGAAGAAGTCGCCGGTGCGGTAGGCGGTATAGGCCACCGAAGCGGTGAATTCGGCCAACAGTTCGGTCTTCGATCTCGTGCCCCGGAAACCCATCGATGCCGAAAGGTCGGCGACTACATAAACGGGAATCGCGCTCCTTTGGCGAAAAGTTCGCACCATGAGCTGCTCGAAAGGATCGTGCAGTGTGGCGCGTATATCCAGATTTCGCGGGTCCGGATTGGATGTTAATAGCGTATGACCGGCGAATTCGTAGCCGCCGCCCTGCCGTGCGCTACGGTGGTGGCCGGGATGGACACCCGGTGAGCGCCAATTAACGTGATAATGAAACTCGGGGATCAAGGCGCCGCGACGCGTTGCAGAATACCGCTCATGAGTTCACCGACCAGATCGCTTCGGCGAAGTTCATAAACCGGATTGAAGAAGACCCGGTGAGCGGTGGTGTCTACGAAGACCTGCCGAATGTCCTCGGGGATCAGGCTGGTCCGATCATTCAGCCAAGCCGAGACCCGGGCCGCCCGCATCATCATGCTCATTCCCCTGGGGCTGGCGCCGGCCAGGACCAATTGCCGCATGTCCACGCCGTCCATTTTGATGCCGTAATCCTGAGGTCGCCGAGTCGCCTGCCAGAGATCGAGCGCGTATTGTTGCAATGCGTCGCTGGCCTTGATCTCGACTTGAATGACACGGGCGATATCCGCAATGTCGCGGTAGGGCAGAACGCCTGGCTGTACGTCCTCTATCAGCCGATCGGTGTCGTGAAACCGGGGGTCAAACATCAAGGCACGCTGCATAGCCGGGTCCTGTGGCGTTTCGATGTGCAGTTCCATCAGGAAACGATCGCGTGCCGCCGAGGGAATTTCGAAGGTTTCTTCCTTCTCGACCCGATTGCGATCGGCGAAAACCAGGAGGTGCGGGAAAAAATACTCTCGGTTGAAGGCCGTTATGCTGCGTTCGGCCATGACCCGCAACAGTAATGAATGCACTTGAGGGCGGGCCCGGTTCACCTCGTTGAAGAAGAAAACGGAAAGCTGCTCGCCGTTCTTGAGGATGGGGCCCGGATCGACCTGCGGCCTGCCTACCTCGTTGATATAGGTATGGTAAATGAGATCGTTGGGCATCAGGTCGATTGTGCCCTCGATTCGTTCGTAAGCGCCGCCCAGTCCCCTAGCGACTGCTCTAAGTAAAGTCGTTTTACCCACTCCGACGTCGCCTTCCAGCATGACGTGGCCGCGGGAGAAAATCGCTAGCGTGATTTGGCGGATGGCGTGATCGAGGCCGATTACGGCGTTTCCGATTTCTTGCTGGAAGCTCAGGGCGCGCTGCCGCCAATCTGAGAGCAAGGTATCTTTGTCGTATCGAGACATAGCGCAGAAACGGGTCAACGGAGTAGAGAGAGGTACAGCAGCTGACCCAATAGGTTACAGCATCGGAAGGTGCAAAGGAAAAACCCCGCATTGCGGGGTTTTTGTCAGGGTTGGTTGCCGGTCGATCGCTTGCTAGAAATGCATGGCGTAATCGTACGAACCGACGTTCCTTAAGCGGTACCGGTCTCGGTCTGCTTTCCCGAATCGATGAGCGGATCGAAGCGCTGAATTTGGCTGTATCCGAAAGAGATCAGTTGCACGCCGATGTCGACGACGAGTCTGTAAAGTTCCGGCATGCGCGAAACGAGATAACCGATGTAGCCCAAGGCCGAGATACCGAGTCCGGCGGCGAGAACGGTCGGCAGGCCAATGCCGTGGAAAATTCGAACAATCTGGGTCAGTATGTCCAGCGGCAACAGCAGCATGACGCCGAAGTAGACGAGCGTCATAAAGGTAAACAACACGAATACGACGAACTTGAACGTCTTCGCCAATATAAGATCTATTTTCATGCGTATTTTTTCCTTCCCAAGCTAAAGCTAAAAACCTCTTCTTCGGGCCGGACCGATGGGAGTTGTGATTGCCGCCCAAGCCTCCGCGGTAGATCGGGAGCCCCTTCAAAAAACAAAAGCCGCGAAATACCGGCTTGAATTAATATGACTGTGATAATTTTCGCGGCATTTTAGCATATCAATCCTCCTCGGCCAGCTTTAATCGGGGCGAAGGATCTTGACTCAAAGCGGACGGATACCGCAGCAATCCAGTATTGCCGAGTGCGACGGGCCGGTCGGCTTTATCCGAAGGATAGCGATACTTTCGATCGTCATGAAATTCGACATGTGGAAATTCCGGACGTTTTGTATCGAGCATGCGAAAATTGCTTCCGTTTCAGTGCGAGGCATCTATACACGGCACCTTTCTTTAAATGACCAAGAAAGTTTTTCGTCTGTTTCCCCCACCCTTTGAAGAAGTCGTTCTAGAAGGACTTTATCTACAACTGAATCTGCACCGGCAGGGCACGCCCGACTCGCCGTTCGTCTATGCCAATTTCCTTACCAGCCTGGACGGGCGGATCGCGCTGGAGGATTCGAGCGGTCAGACTTACCTTCCGAAAAGCCTGACCACGCCGGATGATTTTCGGTTGTTTCTGGAGCTGGAGTGCCAGGCGGATTGCCTAATCACTCACGGCGGGTATCTCCGTTCACTGGCGCAGAAGCGCTTGGGAAACATTCTGCAAGTCGGTTTGACGGATACGACTCGCGATCTCGCGAAGTGGCGCGAGGAGCAGGGGCTGAGCCCTCAGCCGGCGATCATTATCGCGAGCGCCAGTCTGGATTTTCCGATGCCGGCATCCATCAAAGAACATCGTCAAGCCTGTTATATCGCTACGGGAGAACAGGCGGACCCCGCAAAGCTGGACTATTGGCGCAAGCAAGGTTACGAGGTGATTCTGGCGGGAAAGGGCAGAATGGTGGAGGGCGACGTGCTAACGCGCAGGCTGGGCGAGCTAGGTTACCGAACCATTTACCTTATCGCCGGACCCCATATGTTGGATACGATGGTGCGGAACGGACGTCTGGCGCGCCTGTTTCAAACCATCACCCATCAGTTGATGGGTGGGGAGGCGTTCCGTACTTTGCTGCCGGGACCGGAATTGGGGCCGTTTGGACACTTGAAGCTGGTGTCCTTGTATTACGATCCGACCTCGCCGTTGGGGGCGGGGCAGTGGTTCGCGCAATTCGAAAGCAATCACTCGTAGAGGCTGTGGGAGTCAAGGGGAATTGTATGGTGAAATCGGCGCTCGTCACTGGCGCGGCTCGCCGCATCGGCGCTGAAATCGTGCGTCGGCTGCATGCGGCCGGATACAACATCGTGCTGCATTATCACCGATCGGCGACCGATGCCGAGGCTTTAGCCAACGAGCTCAATGCCGTGCGAGCGAACTCGGTTCGTTTGTTGCAGGGCGATCTGCTTGAAACGGAAAGACTGACCGAACTCGTTCGGCAGGCGGCGGCGTTTTGGGGTGGTTTGGACGTGTTGGTGAATAACGCTTCCGGTTTCTATCCTACGCCGTTTGGAGCGATCACTGAGGTTCAATGGAACGACCTCTTGGGCAGCAACCTCAAGGCGCCGTTTTTCCTGGCTCAGTCGGCCGTTCCCTATCTACGCGACCGTAAGGGTTGCATCATCAACATCGGCGACATTTACGCCGATCATCCTATCGAGAAATATTCGGTCTACAGTCTCGCCAAGGCCGGATTGGCGACGATGACCCGCGCTCTTGCCAAAGAGTTGGCGCCGGAAATTCGAGTCAATGGCGTCGCGCCGGGCGCCATTCTATGGCCCGAGCACGACGCCCATCCCGCGAAGAAAGCTGAAATCTTGGCGCGTATTCCTATGAAACGCGCCGGGGAGGCTTCGGATATCGCGAAAGCGGTATTGTTTCTGGTCGATGATGCGCCGTACGTGACCGGGCAGATGCTGGTCGTGGATGGCGGGAGGAGTTTATTCAGCTGATATCCGAAACCGAGCCCACCCGCCACTGGTTGACGCTAGTCTTGTCGAATTTGGCCCACAGCTCGGCGTAGGTCTCGCCGATCACCGGATGCTTTCGATTCGGCGCGATCTCCGCGAGCGGCTCCAATACGAAGGCGTAACGGGTGATGTCCTCGCGCGGCAATGTAAGCTTTCCTTCTTGGAGCACCTCGTCGCCGTAAAGAATCAAATCGATATCGAGGGTACGCGAGGAGAACTTTTTGCAATCTCGTGTACGCCCATGATTGTTTTCGATCTCGCTCAGGATCTTTGCGATCTCGGATACCGGGAGTTCGGTGGAAAAGGCCGCTACCAAGTTGTAAAAGCGAGCGCCTTCGAAGCCTACCGCTTCGCTTTCGTAAACGCCGGAGACAGTCAACGAGCCGACACGCTCTTCCAGCTCTCTAAAAGCGGAAGGAATGTGCTTTTCTCTTTCGATATTGCTGCCGATGCTCAGGAAAACATCAGGCATATTTTCGTTTATCTCCTCTTTCGATAATGATTCCGACATCGCTGGCTTTACGGATCGCGCCCTTCTTGTTTAGCGTCAACCTAAGCCACGGCACATCAAATTCATCGATAACGATTTGAGCGACCTTCTCGGCTAGAGTTTCCACGAGAAAGAAGTCGCTTTCTTCCACGAAAGAAATGATGCGTTTGGACACCGCTTTGTAGTCGAGCGTGTGTTCGATATTGTCCGATGCCGCCGCCTCGCGGATGTCGGTACCCATTTCCAAATCGATCAGGATGGTTTGCTTGATCTTTCTCTCCCAATCGTAGATGCCGATCACCGTCTCGATCTCAAGGCCGCGTAGAAATATAATGTCCATCGTCAATCCGACCGGTTTTCGCTATTTCGCGAATTGGTAACATAAAAATTACAAAACTGGCAACCAGGATACATAATAAGCGCATGGCGGTGTGGTTTTTAGTTCCTTTGGCCTATTTCCTAGGCTCGCTATCCAGTGCGGTAATCGTAAGCCGATTGTTTCGCCTTCCCGATCCCCGAGAACAGGGCTCGAAAAACCCCGGTGCGACCAATGTGCTGCGGTTGGGTGGTAAAAAAGCAGCCGCGATTACCTTGTTAGGAGATGCCGCCAAGGGGTTGGTTCCGATCTTGTTGGCCAAGGCTTTTGACGCTGACCTGCTTGTGATCGCTTTGGTGGGGTTGGCGGCATTTTTTGGCCATCTTTACCCGGTATTTTTCCAGTTTAAGGGCGGCAAAGGCGTTGCTACAGCCTTGGGGGTGCTCTTGGGATTTTCATGGATGGTAGGCTTGGCTGCTCTATTGACGTGGATTGCGATTGCTTTCGTCTCGCGTATCTCGTCGCTTGCGGCTTTGGCTGCGTCCGTTCTGGCACCCGTCTACGTTTGGCTTTTGACCGGTTCCGAGGCGTTGATTGGCGCCTCGGTCGTGATGGTCTTGTTTCTGATTTGGCGGCATCGGGGAAATATCGAGCGTTTGCGTCATGGACAGGAAGCGCGGATCGGGCGTAAAGCCTGATGATTTCAGAATTGCCGCTTGTTTAGGCTGTTGACTCTTGCGATAGGGCGAGCGGTGCTAACTTGCTTAAGGGCCACCGCGGAAGAGCGTTGATCTCGGGGGGCTCCGTTTGGCCGGCGAGCAGTCTCTGGCAG
Source organism: Methylocaldum sp. (assembly GCF_039794385.1). Lineage (NCBI taxonomy): Bacteria > Pseudomonadati > Pseudomonadota > Gammaproteobacteria > Methylococcales > Methylococcaceae > Methylocaldum > Methylocaldum sp. The sequence goes on from NZ_JBDIVO010000119.1 coordinate 11,626, forward strand.
CCGGCAAATGCGATCATGGCGCCGTTATCGCCGCAAAATTCGAGTCGCGGAAAATAAACCCGGCAGTTTTCTTCGCTAGCCATGTGCTGAAGTTTGTCGCGCATAGATCGGTTGGCGCTGACTCCGCCCGCGACCACTAAGCGGGTGAGCCCGCTTTCCTTGAGCGCCCGCCGGCATTTGATCGCCAGTGTATCGACCACCGCATCCTGGAATGCCTTGGCAATGTCCGCTTTATCCTGTCGAGTTTTGGCGGTGGATGCGAATGTTTGTAACGTATGCGTTTTAAGGCCGCTGAAGCTGAAATCGAGACCTGGCCGATCGGTCATGGGGCGAGGGAATTCAAACCGATGCTCGTCGCCTTCCTCGGCCAATTCTGCGATCGCGGGACCTCCTGGATAGCCCAGATCAAGCATCTTGGCGGTTTTGTCGAAGGCTTCCCCGGCGGCATCATCCACCGATTCTCCCAAAATGTGATACAGGCCGATGCCTTCTACCTCGACGAGCTGGGTGTGGCCACCGGAAACGAGGAGCGCGATAAACGGAAAATCGGGTGGGTCGGACTCCATTAAAG
>NZ_JBDIVO010000120.1:0-12190 GCF_039794385.1 Methylocaldum sp.
TCGTGGAGCGTTTGCTGGCCCCGCAGCCGACGGAGTCTGACGCGGCGTGAAGGCGATAGGGTACCGGCGTGTACCGGCGGTACCCGTAAGGCGGAAAGCGTTGCGCTGTTTCACCCTACGAACCGGACGGCTGTGAAAGAATTTACTGCGCGGCCCGATTCTCGCTTGCGATGTTCAACCTGCGAGCTGATGAGTGTTAAGAACTCGTAGGGCGGGTTAGCGAAGCGTAACCCGCCGAAAGGCCAGCCCGTAAGAAGGATGGATGCCTTCCGATCGACTCCGTACGGGCATTGCGGGCCTTGCCCCTGCTCAATTCCGAATCACCCAGCTCCCGTCCGGCTGGCGGCACGCGATATTGTTGACCGAGTCGCGCTGCTTGCCGTAGGTCATGCGGGTGGAGAATTCGCGGCAGCGCTCTCCGTTGTCGTTGAAGGTCCGCAAGGGCGTGACCAGATAGTCCACCTGGTTGTCCGGGTTCATCCAATGGACGCTGCGGCGGTCGTCGGCGAAATCGAGCGCCCGTCCGGTGCAGAACATGTCGCTCGCGTCCATGCGGCGAGCGATCTGGTCTCCGATGATCGCGCCGATCACCGTGCCGGCGACGGCGCCAATGACCGTCGAAGCAGTGTCGCCGTTTCCGACCTTGGAGCCGATGACGCCGCCTAGCGCACCTCCCGCAACGCCGCCCAGCACCTTGCCGACCATGGTGCGGTCGCAGCGGCCCGATCTTACGCCGTAGTCGTGATCGTGGTCATGGTAATGACGGGTTTCGCGGTGTTCGTAACGGTCGTCGTAGTCATCGCGATGTCTGTCCTTGTGTTTGCTCCGGTAGCCGTGAGCGGGTGCCCAGTCGGGCGGATCGCTGTACGCGTCCTGGGGAAAGCTCAGGCTAAGCGCCAACAGAATTCCGCTGAGAAAAACGAAAGGGTTGAACCGATCGAATACGGGTGACGTTTTCGTCGCCGACATGGTTGCCTCTTATTGTCGAAAAGTAATTGTTGTTATCCGCTCGGCCGTAAAGCAATTCGCAAGCCATCCCTGAAGGACGCTCATTCCGGCTGACGTATGGAGAGCATGCAAGCCGAACGCGTCGCCGGCTCGCGACAAAGCCCAACTCGATAGTGTAGCCAAGAACTCGGCCGGCTTGCTGCGTTGCTTCCGGCAACTTGTTAATATCTGCCAGCTTCGAGGGTTCAGTTACGGCGTTTGACGCCTTGTGCTCGCTGCCCTTTTGATCCCGACTTCCATATCCACGACCGAGATAGATAAAAAGGTGCATTCATGTCCGACATCGAAATCGCTCAAAAAGCCAAGATGCTGCCGATCATCGATCTGGCCAAAGACAGGCTGGGTATAGCGCCCGAACATCTCGACCCGTACGGCCACTACAAGGCCAAGCTGTCCCTGGACTATATCGACGGTCTCAAGGACAGGCCCAACGGCAAGCTGATTCTGGTCACGGCCATCAGCCCGACGCCGGCGGGGGAAGGCAAGACCACCACGACCGTGGGTTTGGGCGATGCGCTGAACCGGTTGGGCAAGAAAACCATGATCTGTCTCAGGGAGCCCGCTCTGGGGCCGTGTTTCGGCGTCAAGGGCGGAGCGGCCGGAGGCGGCTACGCTCAGGTCGTGCCCATGGAGGACATCAATCTTCATTTCACCGGCGACTTCCACGCCATCGGTGTCGCCCACAACCTGCTGTCGGCGATGATCGACAACCACATCCACCACGACAACCGGTTGAACCTCGATCCGCGCCAGATCGCCTGGAAGCGTGTCATCGACATGAACGACCGCGCACTGCGCGACATCGTCATCGGCCTGGGCGGAACGGCCAATGGCTTTGCGCGCGAAGACGGCTTCGACATCATCGCCGCCTCAGAAGTGATGGCCATCCTGTGCCTGTCGAGCTCCTTGAAAGAACTGAAAGAGCGCCTCGGAAACATCCTGGTGGGTTATACCCGTTTCGACAATAAGCCGGTTTTCGCCCGCGATCTCAAGGCGCACGGCGCCATGGCCGCGCTGCTGAAGGACGCTCTGCGGCCGAATCTGGTCCAGACTCTGGAAAACAATCCGGTATTCGTCCACGGCGGTCCTTTCGCCAATATCGCCCACGGCTGCAACTCGGTGGTCGCGACCAAGACAGCCTTGAAGCTGGCCGATTACGTGGTGACCGAAGCAGGCTTCGGCGCCGATCTCGGGGCGGAGAAATTCATCGACATCAAGTGCCGCAAGGCCGGCCTCAAGCCTGACGGCGTGGTGCTGGTCGCGACCGTGCGGGCGCTCAAGTCGCATGGCGGCGTGCCGGTCAAGGAACTGCAACAGGAGAACCTGGAAGCTGTGGAAGCCGGTTTCGTGAATCTGGAGCGGCACCTCGGCAACGTGCAGCAGCGGTTCGGCTTGCCCTGCGTCGTCGCCATCAATCATTTCACCTCGGACACCGACGCCGAAATCGCGCTGCTCAAGCGCAAGGTCGAGGAGATGGGGGCCAAGGTCATCGTCTGCCGGCACTGGGCCGAGGGCGGAAAGGGCGCGGAAGACCTGGCTCGGGAAGTCGTCCGGATGGTCGATGCCGGTCAGTCGAATTTCAGTTTCCTTTATGAAGAGCAAGCGCCGCTTTGGGACAAGATCAAGACGATCGCCACCCAGCTGTACGGGGCGGCGGATATCACCGCGGACAGCAAGGCCCGTCAGCAGCTCGAGCGCTTGAGCGAGGAATACAGCCATTTCCCGGTGTGCATCGCCAAGACGCAGTACTCGTTTTCGAACGATCCGAATCTCAAGGGAGCGCCGTCCGGCCACGTGCTCTCCATCCGCGAAGTGCGGCCTTCCCACGGCGCCGAGTTCGTGGTGGCCGTCTGCGGCAGCATGATGACCATGCCGGGACTGCCCAAAATGCCGGCGGCCGAGGCCATAGACGTGGACGACAACGGCCGGATTACGGGCTTGTTCTAAAGATTCAAAGAAGTGCCGGCGGAAGCGTCGGCAAAGGATTGCCGACCTACGACACTAAAAGCCTATCTCAGTAGGCCGTTCGCCCTGAGCCTGTCGAAGGGTTTTATCACCTACTGGGATAGGCTCTAAGTCAGTTGTAGGTCGGGAATCCCTTCCCGACAGAATTGCCGGCAAAGGGTTTTGTCGGCCTGCGGCTACCGCCACCAGAAATGAGGGGAAGTTTGTTCGGCACAAGGCTTGGGGGCGATTTAAGCGCTCTTACGTATAAACTTCTTAGTACGTCCACGCATAAACTCGTTACATCGCTCGGCGATTGTTCAATTCTCGAAGCGTGTGGCGCGGAATCGTTGTAATGCGAATGGCCGTTTGGTGCAGTGCTAACACGAAAAACCGAAGAGAGACCATGCTTTGAATACAATCGCCCAGACCTACAAGATGTTTATCGTCGCCGGTGCGCGGCCCAATTTCATGAAGATCGCCCCGATCATCCGGGAGCTTCGGCGCGGCTCGTATCCGTTCGAATACAAGCTGGTCCATACCGGGCAGCACTACGACAAGGAAATGAGCGACGTGTTCTTCGAAGAATTGGAGATACCGTCGCCGGATTATCACCTGGAAGTAGGCAGCGGTTCCCATGCCGAGCAGACGGCGAAAGTGATGGTCCGTTTCGAGGAGATCTGCATGAAGGACCGGCCCGATTTGGTGATGGTGGTGGGCGACGTGAATTCGACGCTGGCCTGCTCGATCGTGGCGAAGAAGCTCGGGATCAAGGTGGCTCACGTGGAGGCTGGACTTCGGAGCGGAGACATCACGATGCCGGAGGAGGTCAACCGCATCGTGACCGATTCGATATCCGACTATTTCTTCGTGACCGAAAAAAGCGGCGTAAGTCACTTGTTGGCCGAAGGCAAACGGAAGGACAGCATCTTCTTCGTGGGCCACGTGATGATCGACAATCTGTTTCATCAGGTGGAAAAGCTGAAACACCTCGCGCCGACGGCATTCGAGACGACGATCTTCAAGCAGCGGAATCCGTCCTATGGCGTCGTCACGCTGCATCGGCCTTCCAATGTGGATAGTCCGGAAACGCTGGCCGGCATCGTCGAGGCATTGGCGGAGGTGAGCACCGCATTGCCGCTGATATTTCCCATACACCCCCGCACTCAGGCGAACATCCAGAAATTCGGCCTGACGATTCCCGATTCCATCGTCACCACGAAACCTCTGTCCTACATGGAATTCTTGAACCTGTTCAAAGACGCCAAGATGGTGTTGACGGACAGCGGCGGCATTCAGGAAGAGACCACGGCGCTCGGCGTCCCTTGCATTACCCTGCGCGACAACACGGAACGCCCGATTACGGTCGAAGAGGGTACGAACGTGATCGTGGGTTCCGATCCTGCGCGTATCGTGGCGGAAGCTCGAAAAGTGCTGAGCGGATCGGGTGCGGCAAGGAAAAAGCCGGAGTTATGGGACGGTAAAGCATCGGCCCGAATTCTATCCGTTCTTTCGGACGCTATGCGTGCCGACTGAACAAGTTCATCGCAGGAGGCGCGAAGCGAAGTAAACGGAGCTTATGCGAAGGCGAAAGCCGGATTTTTTCTAGAGTATTTTCCGGTTTGGCATCGCGCTCCGAGGTGCTGTAGGTCGGCAATCCTTTCCCGATCGCAAACGGTTGTTTTAGTCGCGACCCTTCCGACAAAGTCCCTGGCCGATCCTGTGTGTCGGCAAGGGATTGCCGACCAACGATTTTCCTAATCCTCGCCGCTAAGCGGCGGTGAAAAACGCTCTAGTCCCGGCCTCAAGACGCAGTCTGAGGTCGTGGTATGCGCCCCGAACCGGTCGGATTGCCACTCGGGTTGATCCGAGGCCGACCGGCGTCATTTTTCGGCAGTACGTTTCGGCCGCGGCTCGCTAGTCCGAAGCCGAATTGCAAGGTAGCTCAGTGGTTTATTGGAATGATTCCACAGTATGCCGACGTAATCCCTTATGTTTTTCGTATTGCTTCTCGTCGCCGTGGGCCTGTATGGCCTGCTGGCTCTTTGGTCCCCGGTGTTCCTGCTCAATTATGCGTTGCTGACGGGGCCGATTCCGTTGACGCCCGGGAGCGATGAGATCAGCTCGACGCCTATGGGGCACATGAGTCTCGCAGCTGTGCGGTTGTTCGGGCTATGGGTTGCCGTTTGCCTGGTTTTGGTTCCCCGCCTGTCGAAGACGCTCAAATACCTTTCCCGCTACAAGCTTCACTTGCTTTTTCTCGCGTTCTGCCTGACGTCGATCTTGTGGGCGCCGAGCTTGTCGTTCGGTCTCAGGATGATCGCCAAATTGAGCGCGCCGCTTCTGTTCGTGATGCTCGTCATGACCGCCGTGTCCTCAACGCGCCAGCTTCTGCAGACGGAGCGAATCATCCTGGCGAGCGGCATCGTCATGGTGGTGTTGGCCTTGATGGCGCGGCTCTTCGGTCTGAGTTCCGATCCGAGACTTACGCTTCCTCATACCAGCCCGGCCACGTTTTCTGCCCATATCGTCGCCGTGAGCATGCTTGCCATGGCCGGGTTTGCCGTTGCCGATAAAACCTTATCCAGAGGACTAATGATTATCGGATTCTCGATCGTGGTGATGGCCGCGTTTACCCGTATCACGATAGCCGCGATATTCATCGGATTTTCGGTGATTCTGTTCCTGGGCCGCCGAGGTATCGGCAGAATTATTCTTCCCGTATTCAGCATCGTGAGTTTCCCGGCCTTGTTTTTGCTCAGCCCGAAATTCCGAAGCAGGATGTTTATCGGCGGCGAGCAAATGAGTTTCGATACGGTAATCGCGAATCCTGAGGATGCCGTGGGAAGAATTCATGGCTCCGGCCGTTTCGACGCCTGGGAAATGGTGCTGAATCGATTTTTCGAACCCCATCCCTTGCTGGGCTCCGGGATCGGGGCGACCCAGGATTTTTTTTACGAACGCTCGGCGGGCGGATTGGGTGTCATTCACTCGGAATACGTGAGGATGCTGAGCGAAATCGGTGTCGTGGGTCTGACCTTATTCATATTGGTCATCCTTGGCTATTTATGGCGATTGTTTCGTATCTTGCGGTTTCGTGACGATTCTCAAACCAGGAAATATGCGCTTGCCGGTGTCGGAGGCTTGACGACTTATGTGATTTTCATCGCCACGGATAACGGTTTCGATTACGTGACGCAATTCGCGATATTCGTGTTTTCTTTGGTCGCCATGGCCGAAAAAGCGAACGAATTGTCCGAGAAACATGGAGGTGCCCGATGAGGTTGAATCGTCGGCAATTTTTGGCGGCAACCGCGTCTTTCTGCGTTTATCCGCTGTCCGGCGGCTCCGCCGAAGAGATGAACGAAAGCCGGGCGATTCTCGACGAGGGATTGCATTGGCTGGGGCATTCGAACGCGGAAAAGATATGCCGCCGGGTGAAAGAAGCCGGCTTCAATGTGCTGGTGCCGTGTATCTGGGACGGCCGGGGAACCACATGGCCTAGCCGTCTGGCACCCCGAGACGAGCGGCTGCGGGGTTATATCAAAGGCCAAGGCGAACAGTTCGACCCGGTGCGCATCTTGCTGGATACCGCGAGGAAACATGATTTGGAGGTTCATCCCTGGTTCTCGATGGGGCTCCGGAACCGGGACGATTTATTCCCGGAATTGGCGGTAAAGGGCGCGAAATCGTTCGACTGGTATAAGCCCGCGTTTCGGGATCGAATTACCGAGATCGTGTTGGAAGTGATCGCGAAATATCCCGTCGACGGCGTGAATCTCGATTATGTTCGCTTTTCGGTACCGCAGGGCAAGCGGGCCGACGAAGCGGAGCGCGCGATATCAGGGGTTATAGGGAGAATATATAAGGAAGGAAAACGTTTGAAACCGAATTTGGTCGTCAGTGTCGATGCCGCCCCATGGAAGGACGATATAAAAACCTTCGGTCAAAACGCTCCGAAATGGGCCGACGAAGGAATCGTGGATGTCGTTTATTCCATGCAATATCACGCCAATCCGGATTTCGGCATCATCAAAACCATTCAATCCAAAATGAAGCGTCCCGAGGCGATGGTCGTCATGGTCGGAAATTTCGACCGTGTCGGTCCGGGGAACAAGGTGGTCGATCGCCGTCCCGATCGGCTGTCCGAGCTTATCTCTAAAGCGCGAGCCTTATCGAAGGGGAATGGCGTCGCTGTTTATCTTTACGGACAGCTGAGCGAGCGGCAGATCGAGACTCTGCGAAAAGGGGTTTTTCGAGCCAAGGCGAAGCCGTCTTGGAGGCGGGCCAGGGTTTGATGATTAGGGAATGTATGAGCTCATCATTGGAAAATAGACCCGAACCGCCAAAGGTATCGATCGTCATGACGGCATTCAATGCCGATCGGTATATCGAATCCTCGATATCCGCCGCCCTGGCTCAGGATTATGCGAACTTCGAAGTGGTTTTTCTGGATGACGGATCATCCGACGCGACGGAAAATATTTGCAAAGCGATAAAGGATCCGCGTTTCCACTATATCAGGTGCGAACGCATGGGCCGGTCGCGAGCGCTTAATGAAGCAATTCGAAGGGCATCCGGGGACTATATTGCGATTAATGACGCCGACGATTTGAGCGTTTCTTGGCGTCTGTCTTACGTGGTCGGATTTCTGCTCGATAATCCGGACGTGGCGATCGCGGCTACCCGATATATATCGACCGACATTTTTCCAGGAACGATCCCCGAAATATCGAGCCAGCCCGCGGCCGCCGCGGGAGAACGGCCTGTTTCAATTACGGTAGCCAGACTCTATCGTAGTAACCCATTGGTTCATTCCACGGCGATATATCCGAGATCGATATGGCGACGCGTCAAAGGGTATGACGAAAGCCTGGAGATGTGCATAGACTACGATTTTTTCATTCGTGCGATGCGGCACGGCGGAGTGGTATTACTCCCGCTGCCGACGATCATTTATTATCGAAACCCATCGAGTTTCTTCAAAACCAAGAGTTCAATAAGTTATCTGCATAATTTACGGATTATCCGGCGCCGAGCCAGAACTATTTTACCGCTGCCGAAATGGGCGAGGATTTATGATTTGATTCCCTGGTATGCGGTTATTAAATGGCAGGTCATGAATTTTGTCCGGGGCAGTATGGAGCAGGTATGAACCTGGCCATCGTAACGAATATACTGACGCCGTATCGGATTCCGTTATTCGAGGCGATATCCCGGCAAGTAGACCGTTTATCGGTCTTGCTCATGGCGGAAACCGAGGAGAACCGGGATTGGATTCTGGACGCTTACCGTTTCGATGCGGACGTTTTGCCGGGATTTCATTTGCCGATCCGGGGCCGTGAGACTGCCGTTCACATGAACTACGGAGTAACCGAGCGGCTAAGGCGACTGAATCCCGATCTCGTTCTTAGCGGCGGATTCGCCCCCGCCAATTGGGGGGCTCTTCTGTATTGCGCGAAACATCGAAAACCGTATCTGGCCTGGGGCGAGTTGGCGCTTAGGAGCTGCGCCGGCGGCAATCGCCTGCGCCATGGGCTCAGGCGGTTGATCTGCGGGCTTTCCTCGGGAGCGATCGCGTCTTCGAGCGAAGCGAAGCATGTTTTCATGCACTATGGAATCGACGAAAAAGACATTCTGTTGGCACCGATGCCGATCGATGTGGACTACGTCAATTCGGAAGTGGCGGCGTGCAGAGCGCATCCCGGGTTTCGGGACGTCAAGAGCCGGTATCCGGGGCCGGTCCTGCTGTCGGTCGCGCGGCTCATCGACGCCAAGGGTTATCCGCAGTTGTTCGACATGTACGCGGAAATCGTGAAGACGCGGCCGGAAACGACGCTCCTGGTGGTCGGAGACGGTCCGGAGAGAGAACGGTATGTAAACCATATCGCAGCGCGCGGGTGGGGCAACCTGCATCTGGTCGGACACGTTCAGTGGCGGGATTTGATGACCTATTACGCGCTCGCCGACATCGTCGTTTTTCCAAGCCTCGCCGATACGTTCGGCGCCGTTATCGCAGAGGGTATGGCGGCTGAACTTCCGGTCATTTCGTCGATCCATGCCGCTGCCACGGAAGATCTGATCGAGGAGGGCAAAACCGGGTTTGTCATCGACCCCCTCGATATTTCCGGCTCAATCCAAACCATATTGAAGGTTCTCGCCATGCCCGAGGAGGAGCTGCGCCGAGTCGGACGCGAGGCTTTCTTGCGGGCCCGAAACATCGGCATCGAGGGTTCGGCCCGGCGGATGATCGAATTTTTCCACTCGAAGGTGAAACCTGGAGCCTCTCGCGCTATCAGACATAGATGATGGTTCAAGGAATGAAACGGAAGCTCCTGATCATAGGACCGACGCCGCCGCCGTATCACGGCGTGGCCGTTGCGACCGAGATGCTGCTCCACTCCGAGCTTGCCCGGGCGTTCGAGGTATCGTTGGTGGACACGGCCGATAGGCGGGGCATCGCGAATGTATACAAGCCCGATGCCTACGACGTGGTTCTGTTCGTAAAGGAATGGCTCAGCCTGGCCAAGATCGTATTCACCGAGCGGCCGCACTTGGCTTATCTGCCGATCTCTCAATCCACCCTGGGCATTTTGAGGGACAGCCTGTTTTTCTGGTTCGCTTATTTGTCCGGATGCCGCCTGGTAATCCATCTGCACGGCGGCAATCTCAGGACGTGGTACGAGACGCAGGGGAAACCGGTCAAGGCGTACGTAAGCGCCTTTTTGCGGAGAACCGAACGCATCGTCGTGCTCGGCGATTCGCTGAGGCCGATATTCGACGGATTGGCGGATGCCGGGCGGGTCGCGGTGGTGTCGAACGGCATCGATTGGCCTCGTCAATATGTCAAAGACTATGAGCGTCCAAGACAGGATACGCGATTCAGGGTTCTCCATGTCGGTACGCTCAACCGAGCCAAGGGCACTTTGGCGCTTTTGGCGGCCGTTCCGCAGGTGCTGCGCGCCAAGGGGGATCGTGCGGAATTCGTCATCGCCGGCGAATGGTCGAATCGCGAGGATCGGGATGAGGCCATGGCGTTCATTCGGGAGCATGATCTGAGCGCTGCCGTGACGTTTTCCGGACCGGTTTCCGGAGAACAAAAACAGAGGCTGTATGCCTCCGCCGATCTGTTCGTGTTCGCCGGCATTCAGCAGGAAGGCCAACCTCTGGTCGTCCTCGAAGCCATGGCGGCGGGGTTGCCGGTCTTGTACTCCGATCGCGGTTGCCTTCGGGAAACCGTGATCGAGGGCGTCACCGGACTGGAGGTGCGGGCGAACGATGCGGATGACGTGGCGAGACGCATCGTATGGATGATGGACAACCGGCCGGGCAGGGAAGAGATGGGGCGAAATGCGCGCAAGCGATACGAGGCACTGTATACCAAGGAGCGTTTTATCAAGGACATGGTATCGGTGTTCGATAGCGCCGGAGGCGAGTCGACGGCTAGCACCGCCTGACGCCACCCTGTCGAACGGTAGTTTATTGGCCTCGGACGAAGTCGCCCGTCCGGATATCGAACGGACACGAGCCTATCGTTGGAAGGGATAGCCAGCGCCAATGGAAATTGAATTCGCCGACAAGTCGTACCTTCTGCCCGATCCCGAGCCGCCTTACCCGTCGGTCCTGATCGAGGTGGAAGAGGCTGTCGCTTTCAGGAAGCCGGTTCAGTCTGAAGCCCACCGCTTCGACTATCCGCACCGCCTGTCCAAAATCATCTTCTTTCTTTTGCACGAGGGCCCGAGGCTCGCGTTGTCGAAAGCGAGAGCCGCCGGATTCCAGCGTCGGCTACACGCAAAGCGTGCCTTGGTGTTGGCCTATGGAAAAATCAGGGAAGGCTCGGATTTGTTCGTAGGTCTGGGACCTCAGGAATATCCCTATTCATCGGTATTGGCCTTTCCCCGGCGCTGGTGCGTCAAGATTCCAGACCGGGAGCGATGGCGGCCGGTTTTGCACCGCGTTCTCCGGTATTTGAGCGAACATCCCGAGCGGTTCGAGGCGGTGTACGGCTGGTCGCCTTACTCCGGGACCCATGTCGAGTTCGATTTGGAAAACCTTCTCCAAGACCTCGATTCGCACGCCGCTGACAACGGCAACGATGCGATGATCGAGCGGCGGTACAAGCCGTCCCCTCGAAAATCCCGGTTCCAACGAAAAGAGCCAACGATGGGAAATGAAAGAGCGCTTTTCCTGATCGGCGCCGGCGCCTATGCCCAAGCTTACGTCCTGCCCAGCCTGAGACCTCTGCGGAGGCATACCGTCGTCGATCTGAATCCCGCCGCGGCGGCGGTGGTCGGCGCAAGGGAAGGGTTTGGTTACTGGGATACCTCCGCCACGCGGGCCCTGACGAGGTTGCGCCATCTGGACGAACCCTGCGTTGTCATCTGTACCTATCACTCCACCCATCTGGAACTGGCGGAGCGAGCCCTGGCGATCAACGAACGTTCCAGGATATTCATGGAAAAGCCCCCGGTAACCGATTTTCGGCAGCTTTGCCGGCTCTCCGATCTGCGCCGGCAGGAGGGCGCCTTCATCGAAATCGGATTCAACCGGAGACACAGCCGGATCATCGAACGGTGCAAGGATCTGTTGTCCCTTGGGAGCGGTCCGATTACCGTGACCTGCATCGTCAAGGAGCTGGGTCTTCCCGCTAGCCACTGGTATTACTGGCCGGCACAGGGGACGAGAATTACCGGAAACCTGTGCCACTGGATCGACTTGTCCTATTACCTGATCGGCGCTCCGCCCGTCGGGATAACGCTCGCCTCGCCGAGCGGGATTCCGGCCGGAGACGAGGTTTCCATTGTCATTGCGTTCAGGGATGGCTCCAAGGCGACGCTGGTCTCAACCGACCGGGGCAATTCCTTGCGCGGGGTACAGGAGTACGTCGATATACGGCGAGGGGATATGACTCTGACCATCCACGATTTTCTGAAGCTGGAGGTCCAGGATGGGGCGAGACATCGGGTATTTCGTTATTGGTTCCGAAACAAGGGCCATGCCGAAATGTATCGGCATTACCTGAAGGCGGTCGAGAATCGGATGCCGCCTTCGTATCCGGCGGAGGATTTGCTGCAGGTATGCAGGATGTATCTGGCTGCATCGGAAATGGCCAGGCGCGGCATGAGCACATTGTCGCTGACCGAGCCGGAAGCCTACAGGCTGACGGCGGCCGCCGGGCCTCGCACATCGGACGTCAGCGTTACCGGATTTGGTAGGGCGGGTTAGGCCGCGGGCCGTA
>NZ_JBDIVO010000121.1:0-12104 GCF_039794385.1 Methylocaldum sp.
AGGACATGGGAATCCGATTGAGTTCTGGTGCGGGCAGTAATTGGACGTTTATTGCATGAACCGCCACCCCGGAGCTATTGAGTTCATTTAATATAGCCGTTTAAGAACGCAGCGTTGGGCAATTCGATCATGAGCAAAGTGGTACAAGTCAAGCTTAACCAATCAGCGGAGGAAATCGTCGCCAAAGCGAGGGAAGCGGCGCGCGACAAGGGCATTCATTTGATCGGCGACGAAGAAAGAGGACAGTTTGCCGGTAATGGAATCGAGGGCCATTACCATATCAGCGGCGACACGCTTTCTATTCGGATTTCTAAGAAGCCGTTTATCGTTCCGTGGAATCTGATCGAAGCTGCCGTGCGGAATTATTTCGCTTAACGGCGGTGCGTCGTTAAAGCCGCAGCCAAAGCTCATAGCAAGAGCCGAAACGCCGGATCTCATCATGGGACCCGGTCCCGCACGTGATGGCCGACGGTCATTATCCGCCCGAACTGTGGCTGAAGTGGACATCAAGGCTTCGTTTGAGTTTTTGCGGCAACTCCGGCAGAGACGAACGCGGTACCAGAAAAGTCGTGAGAACAAACAAATCTCTAAAAATTCTTTTCTCTTCCATCATTTCGCGAACATAATCGTGGCGAACGCTACCTCCCGGTCCGACTTTATTTCCCAACATGTGTTGCTCGAATAATGAACGATTGATGCGCCAACCGATCAATTGGTCATCAATATCCATCAACCGTTTAAGCACTCGAAAAGGGACCTGCAAAAGCGGTTCATCCCGGTAAAGAAGGAGAAACAAGGCGGATAGGACGGCTGCTTGGCGGAATTGGAATACCCCCTCATCCCGCAGCAATTCGTATTCCTCCGGCTTAAACAATGCGTCGAACCGGTAACGGCCGTTTTCCAGCTTGCTGAGCTGCCCCCGACGATCCCAACCGGACAGTGAGCGGTTGTTCTGTACCCATTGATAATCCTGTTGCAGCATGTCATGCACCAGGCGGCGGTAATGCGGCCAAAACTCGCCCCCTTCCGGATTCCGAAAAGGCATATTGGCAAGCCAATTATCGACTGCCTCGAACAAGGTCTTTTCTTCACGCGCTTTCAGGAGAGCCTCGCGCTCTTCAGACCGAAATCGATCGAACGAGTCCGGAGTAAGCTCCGTGGCCAAACCAAGACGAAGCTCGATTTCTCGGAGCTGGCCGCTCTCGAATACCGAGCCCGAAAACAGATGATCGCGGAAATCGAGAAAATCGAGCGGAGAAATCGTTTCGAGCACCTCGATCTGACGATTGATAATCTTCTGGATCGCCACTAGGCGACCGAGGCGGGCAGCGATCAAGCCGACTTTCTGTCCGTCCAAGGGAATCGCCGAGAACAATTCAAGCACTGATTTCAGCTCGTAGAGGACTTCCTTGAGCCAAAGTTCGTGAACCTGATGAGCGATAATGAATAAGGTCTCGTCATGGACCTCTCGATCATCCCGCCCGCTTTCAGGACACTGGGCGTTTAGAAGGATATCGAGCCGTAAATAGTCCGAATAGTTGAACTCTTCCGTAGATCTTCTCATCGTGAACCCTTTTCCCTAGAGTCGTGATTCGAAGCAACTCCTTGATCGGGGGCTGCATGTCCGTGTATACCGATCGACGACGCCGTCAATCCAGCTGTCGGCGGTTCCCCTGATATCGACTTTCGGACCGGCCGACATGAGCCTTAAATTTACACGCAAAGCAGCGCCAGTATTGACCTTCGAAAAATCTTCAGTCTATGCGTGAAAATACGAGCATGGATCGCCCTAAGCGCCATAAGAGACCGGGCAAGCGAACGAGAGGCGGTTTCTTTATTCGAAAGATCGGGCTCAGTCGACCCATGAAGACAACGTCAATCGCCCCGGCAGATTATAGTTACCCGGATAGCTATAGATGGCCTGACCATAGGCCGGGCTCACGTATTGCACGTTGAAAGCCGTTACCGTATCCGGTCCGACTCTCGGATAGCTATATATCGATTGTCCATAAGCCTTATTCACGTAAACGATTTGCGGATTCTTCACTTCGAAGACTATGCTTTCGGGAACTAAATAGCTATAGATCGCATTATTGAACGCCTTATTGAGGTAGATGAGTCCGGGTCGAAACTTTTGATCCAGTTCCGTGTTATGCCGGTCAAGCTCAGCCGCAACGAGACCGCCCGCGAACAGCGAAAATGCTACCGATATCACGGCAATCAGTCTTCTGGGGATCATGGCACACCTCATCATTGTTATTGACCGCCATACCCTTCGACTGTCAAATTCACAAGAATGTTTCTGATCCGCCAGCGCGCATTAACGGGACATTTGCGATTGGAAGGGTCGCCCTGGCGCTCCCAGGCCGACCGTCTGCGATTGGATAGCGTCAGCAGCAGGGGGTTGTGCGAAATGCGGGCTCGAATCTGCTAATTAACTCAGTACACATCGATCGCGTCCGGTTTTCTTCGCTTCATAAAGCGCCTTGTCCGCCCGTTCGAAGAGAGATTCCGACGTGTCGCCGTTCCGAACCTGGCTCATTCCGCAAGACACGGTAACCTGAACCGGCCGTCCTTGCGAATTGAAACCGCAGTGGGCAATTTTTTGCCGAATCTGATCGGCAATCCGGAGTGCGGCGTCTCCATCGGCGCCGCATAAAATCATCGCGAACTCTTCACCGCCTAGGCGCGCTACGAAATCCGTCTGCCGGATGGATTTATCCAACTCTTGGGCGACCGTCACCAACACTTTGTCCCCGGCCGAATGTCCAAAACGATCATTGATACCCTTGAAATGATCGACATCCCACAGCAGTAGCGACAAAGGCTGTTGAAAACGCTGCGATCGGGCAATCTCTTGGGCAATACGATCCTGATAAGCCATACGATTAGGCAAGTTCGTCAAGGAATCCCTAAGTGCCATGTCATGCGCCAACCTCAACTTGGAACGCAATTCAGCCGCCTCGAGCTCCAATTCCTGAAGCCTGCGAGTCAACTCGCCGAGTCTTCCGGTGGAGTCCCGCAAAAGGCCCAATTCGCGATCACGATTGGTATGCAATTGTTGCAGCAGCCCGCTCAATCCGTTGTTCACTAGCACCTTAAGCTGATCCACTTCGGTGATCACTTCCATCTTCGAGCGCAAGTTCTCAAACTGCAGCGAGAAAGAGGAGTGTTCTGCCTCACGATCGCGAACGAAGGCCTTAGTGCTGGCATCCACTCCGATCGCATCATGTCCCAATTCAGTCAAGCGGCCGGATAAGCCGGCCAGAAAATACTCGATTTCCAGTTGCTCTTTTTGAATGAACGTTTTTACGTCGCTTAAGAAACCGATAGCCTCGCCGAGCAGGCTTTCGAGTACTTCCGTATCCGATTCCGATTTCAAACGCGTTTTGATCTGTTCTGCCTGCTGCCTAAAGTTCAAAGGAAGATCTATGACATCCAGCAGCAGTAGCAAACGATCGCGGACCGGACCGATTTCGACCGTTTCTCCCTCCGACTTTTTGTTCGTTTGAAGCAATCTGCCAAAAAATCCCGGTTTTGCCGCTTTGTCAGAAACCGAAATCGGTGTGTCGTGACGCAAAATCTCCCGTAATTCGGAAAGCAACCATTTCCAGTCCGCTATTTCGCCCCGGCCGACTTTTTGTTCGAGCAATGTAATCGCTTTTGTTTCTTCGTCGCTTATTGCAAGTTGCTTTGCAAAGCGAAACAGAATTCCGCTTTCCTGCTTAACAGGCTTGTTGTTTCCGCCCCTATCCTTTACGTCCCGCAACAGCGTTTCCGATATGTCGTTTAACTCGGCCAGGCGCTTTTCATTCGAAATACCTTTCCTCAACAGGTCGCGGATATAAAGGAGGTGAGGATCGATCGCGGGATCCAGCCCGCTGGTCGCCAGGGTCAGGCGAATAATGGTGCGGCACAGTAATTTCTCTCGCTCGTCCGTTTTCTGCCGGGATCCCGTCGATTCATCGGCCAGCGTTGTGTGTCTCGCTTTCCAGTATTGCGGATCATCTGATTTGAGGTTGTTCATAGTCGTGTCTGTCGCGGCGTGAGGTGCTTGCCTTCCAAAGAAAGGAGGACTGAAACGGGTTCTTACAAAGTTTAATCGGGATCGAGAATGTCGCAGCGGTATTAACGACACTTATTGCAAATAAGTAGAAATTTCTTTCTGAATTAAATGTAAGCACGGTACATTTGTTGAAATGATGTTATTTCTAATTAAAAAACAATAAGCTACGAAATCCCTTATTGTGGATAAAAATCATCGTACACACGGGTAAGAACTGTGGACAAATGTAGATGAACCGTTGCTCTCTCGGCTCGGAACAGTTTGCTAACAGGGTTTTGGATATATTCTGCACATGCCGGCTCGAGGTTCCGGAGGAGTCGGCAGAAGAATTTGCACAGAGCTGGAATCGACATCCTGGCAGGCACGAATGGCGTTTTTTCGGCTTGCGGGCGGACTGTCGAAGAGCGGTTTACATGAACTGTTTTTGGCAAATCCGGCCTAAAACGAATCTTCTGCGACCGGTACAATAGCCAGCCTTACTATTGTCCGAATCATCATTCCATGAAATATCGCGATCTTCGTGAATTTATTCTCCATTTGGAGTCGATCGACGAGCTTAAACGCATAACCGTGGAAATCGACCCGAACCTCGAGATGACCGAAATATGCGACCGGACTCTCAAGGCTGGCGGTCCGGCACTACTGTTCGAACGGCCGACCGGATCGCATGTCAGGGTGCTGGCCAATCTGTTCGGGACGCCCCGCAGGGTCGCTTTGGGGATGGGGCAGGAATCGGTCGAAGCGCTTCGTGAAGTTGGAAAGCTTCTGGCTTTTCTCAAGGAACCGGAACCGCCGAAAGGCATGCGCGACATGTTCGATAAGCTGCCAATGTTCAGGCAGGTGCTGAACATGCCGGCCAAGGAAGTGAAGAACGCGCCATGCCAGGAGATCGTTTATGCCGGATCGGATGTCGACCTCGGCCGTTATCCCATTCAAACGTGCTGGCCGGGAGATGCGGGACCATTGATCACCTGGGCCTTGGTCATTACCCGAGGTCCGCATAAGGAAAGGCAGAATTTGGGAATTTACCGGCAACAGGTCATCGGCAAAAACAAGGTCATCATGCGCTGGCTCGCGCATCGGGGCGGCGCGCTGGATTTCAAGGACTGGCAGGAGGCCCGCCCCGGCCAGCCGTTTCCGGTTGCCGTCGCATTGGGCGCGGATCCCGCCACCATTCTCGGTGCCGTGACGCCGGTGCCGGATTCGCTTTCGGAATACGCCTTCGCGGGGCTCTTGCGTGGCGCCAAAACGGAAGTGGCCAATTGTCTTCTGAGCGATTTGCAAGTGCCCGCGACGGCCGAAATCGTCTTGGAAGGTTTCATCTATCCAGGCGAAACGGCGCCGGAGGGCCCGTTCGGAGATCACACCGGCTATTACAACGAGGTCGAGGAATTCCCCGTTTTCACCATCGAGCGCATCACGCAACGGGAAAGCCCGATCTACCACAGCACGTATACGGGACGTCCTCCGGATGAGCCGGCCATTCTGGGCGTTGCCTTGAACGAAGTCTTCGTGCCTATCCTGCAAAAGCAGTTTCCGGAAATCGTCGATTTCTATCTGCCGCCGGAAGGCTGTTCTTACCGGCTTGCCGTGGTCAGCATGAAGAAACAGTACCCTGGCCATGCAAAACGGGTGATGTTCGGCGTATGGTCGTTCCTGCGGCAGTTCATGTACACCAAGTTCGTGATCGTTGTGGATGAGGATATCGATGCGCGGAATTGGCAGGATGTGATCTGGGCGATGACGACTCGCATGGATCCTGCGCGCGATATCGCGTTGATCGAAAACACGCCGATCGACTATCTGGATTTTGCCTCGCCGGTTTCGGGTCTGGGTTCGAAAGTCGGGTTCGACGCGACCAATAAGTGGCCCGGCGAAACGGTTCGCGAATGGGGCCAACCCATCGCGATGACGGAGGCCGTTCGGTCAAAAATTGATCAGCTTTGGGATAGTCTGGGCATTTAAGCGAGGCCTCTAAGCGAAATGTAAACGGTCACGCAATCGGCGCCGCCGCTATCTCTCTATATTTCAAAATGACTAAGTATTTTTCGATGCCGCGTTTTCTTTGGCCGGTAATACTCTTTTTAATGCTGGTATCCCACCTCGGGCTCAGCCAGTCGGCCGAGGTTGAACAGGCGCGCCCGTTGAACGAGTTGGTGAAGGATTGGCAGAAAGTCCTGGACCAGGCCGAAAAGGATTTGGCTAAACCCGACGTCCCGGACCGCCGGCTTGCGGCTCTGCGCGAAGAGCTGACGACCATGCAGCTCGATGCCCGCAGGGCATCGGACGAAGCCTTGCCGGAAGTACAAGTGATTCGAGACGAACTCGCTGCCTTGGGGCCGCCGCCGGCCGAGGGAGCGCCGCCCGAAGCGCCGACCGTGGCGGCCAAGCGCAAAGCCATGAACGAACGCCTCGCTGCGGCGGAAGGCGCAATCAAAGAGGCCGAGCTCATCATCGCTCGAGCCGGGCGACTCGCGGGTGAGGTCAAGACCTTGCGGCGTATCCGTTTCACCGAACACGTCTTGAAGCGGGGCATCTCGCCGCTGACGCCGGCAGTTTGGCGAAAAGCTTGGTCCGAGTTGAGTACCGGATTTAGCGTCATCGCGCAAAACCTTCAGCAGTGGCGGTCCAGCGATACCTTTGCGCGAGATGCCCGGGCCATCGGTTGGCGTCTGGCCTTAGGCGTAGGCGTCGCGATCCTGTTGGCGTTTCCCTTGCGCAGGGCTTTGATTCGAAGATTCGGCTATATCGAAGTCGAGGCCGAACCGACTTATGGCCAGCGTTTGAGAACGGCTTTGTTCACAGGCTTTATTCGGGCTCTGTTACCGTCCGCGGCCGTTTTGGCGCTTTTCCTGAGCCTGTCTTATACCGGATTGTTGACCGAGCCGCTGCTGGCCGTGGCTCGGACCGCTTTGCTCTCTCTGATTTCGCTGTTTTTCGTGGCAGGCTTTTCCCGTGCGGCGCTGGCCCCGTTCGAGCCGGAGTGGCGCTTGGTTCAAATCCATGACGAGGGAGCCCGGGCTATCAGCCGCACCGTGAACGGCTTGGCTTTCGTATTCGCTCTCGACCGGGTATTGAGCGAAATCGGGACCCAGTTCAATGCCTCGGTCGAATCGACGCTTTTGCAAAAATTCCTGTTCGGCTTGCTCATTGCAGCTTTGCTGCTGAGTCTGCTGCGTCGCAGTATATGGTTCTCGCCCGACAGACCCCCGCTCAGCCCGACCTGGCAGCGTCTTCGCTTCGTGTTGAAGGTCCTCGTTTATGCGATTCCGGTATCGGGCTTGCTCGGTTACGTGGCGTTGTCCCGTTTGCTGGCCACACAGCTGGTGTTGACTGCCGGGCTTTATCTGTCCGTGCTCCTGTTGCGCAAGATCAGCTACGAACTCATCGACGACGTCTTGAGCAAGACATCGCCCTTGGGGGCCAAGCTCCGCAGCAGCCTCGCCCTGAGCGACGACGGCGCCGAGATGCTCAAGTTTTGGCTGAGCGGAACCGTTGGCCTCTTAATCCTGGCCATGGGCGTGGTCCTGCTGTTGGTATTGTGGGGAGCCGCAGGCAAAGATCTCACCGCCTGGCTTCACAGCGTGTTTTTCGGCTTCAAGGTCGGCAACATCACGCTATCCCTTGCCGACATGCTGCTGGCCTTGGCGCTTTTTGCAGGGCTACTCGCAGCCACCCGGATGATTCAGAAAGCGCTGGACCAGCGTATCTTTCCGCGGACGCGACTGGATGTCGGCATCCGGCATTCGATCCGTTCCGGAACCGGCTACGTCGGATTTACCGTCGCGGCGATGCTGGCGATCTCGACCTTAGGTATTGACCTGTCCAATCTGGCCATCATCGCCGGCGCACTATCCGTAGGTATCGGTTTCGGCCTGCAGAATATCGTCAACAATTTCGTGTCCGGGCTGATTCTGCTCATCGAACGCCCGATCAAGGCCGGCGATTGGGTCGTGGTGGGCGATCACCAGGGTTATGTGAAGAAGATCAGCGTGCGCGCGACCGAAATCACGACCTTAGACCGCGCTTCGGTGTATATCCCGAACTCCACGCTGATTTCGGGCGCGCTGACGAACCGAACTTACGCCGACAAAGCGGTGGGGCGCGTCGTGCTGCCGCTCGGCCTGTCTCATGACACGGATGCCAAGCGAGTACGGGACCTTTTGCTGAAGATCGCGCTAGATCACCCGGAAATCCGTCGCATTCCGCCGCCGGTCGTTTTGTTCAAAGGGTTCGCGGAAAGTACCCGAAACTTCGAACTGATCGCGCTTCTCCACGATGCCGGAAAGGTCGATTCAGTGACCAGCGATCTTTGTTTCGAAATCGACGAAATATTCCGCAAGGAAGGAATCCCGATTCCGTTCCCGCCTCGGAATTTGAACCTGAATCTTAACGGCGAGCAGTTGCAGCAGATCCTGACGGTGCGCGAGGAAAAAACACCGCCAGGGAATTGAACCCGGATCACTCCGACTGATCGCCCGCCGGATTGTCCGAATAGCGGAGCGCTTCGGTCAAGTGAGGGTCGATGATGCTTGCCATGATTTGATGCAGCTTGGGATTTGCCGTCAGCACGTTACCGGATTCGAAGTATTTGTCTTTCCCTTCCAAATCGGTAACGATGCCGCCTGCTTCCTGAATCAGGAGAAGGCCGGCAGCCATGTCCCATTTTTTCAGGCCGATTTCCCAGAAACCGTCCAACCGCCCTGCTGCCACGTAAGCGAGATCCAGAGCCGCCGAGCCCGCGCGCCGGATTCCGGCCGTATCTTTCATGAGATCGCGCATCATGCCCAAATAGGCCTCGACGTGACGCTGATCCTTGAACGGGAAACCCGTACCCAGCAACGCCCCCTTCAGGCCGTTTTGCTTGCTTACCCGGATACGCCGATTGTTGAGCGACGCGCCGGCGCCTCGGGCCGCCGTAAACAGCTCCTGGCGCAATGGGTCGTAGATCACGCCCTTTTCGATGCGCCCGCGGTGGAGCAGAGCGATGGATACGCAGAATTGAGGAAACCCGTGCAGGAAATTGGTGGTTCCATCCAAGGGATCGATGACCCAGACGAAATCGGTCTTGGCCGGGCCTTGCCGACCGCTTTCTTCCCCTAGAAAAGCGTGAGTGGGATAAGCTTTCTGCAAAGTGTGGATAATTTCACGTTCCGCCTGGCGGTCCACTTCGCTGACGAAGTCGTTGCGTCCCTTGGGCGTGATCGTAAGAAGGTTCACCCGGTCCATCGAGCGAACGATAATATCGCCCGCCGTCCGAGCCGCGCGAACCGCGATAGTGAGCATGGGATCCATATTGGAATCGGCGCTGGTTAAAAAGCGGTTTAGGGTATCAAATTTCTGATAGTATTTTACCTTTTTTGGTTATAGCTCTCGCTGAAGCATGAATCGCTTGTCCCATGTCAGGATCGTGCTGGTTGGAACCACGCATCCCGGCAACATCGGTGCGGCGGCGCGCGCCATGAAGAACATGGGGCTGCGCGATTTGGCTCTGGTCGCGCCCAAGGTCTTTCCCAGCGGAGAAGCGACGGCGCGAGCATCCGGTGCCGACGATATTCTGTCCGAGGCGCGGGTTTGCCGTGACTTGCAGGAAGCCATCGGCGATTGTGCTTTGGTTGTCGGGGCCAGCGCACGGCTCCGCACCATTTCCTGGCCGCAGCTCGATCCGCGGGAATGCGCGAAACAGGTCACTGCGGGTAATACGAAGACTGCGATTTTATTCGGGCGGGAACATTCGGGTCTGACCAATGAGGAATTGGAGCGATGTCACTATTTGCTGCATATTCCCTGTGATCCCGAATTCAGTTCGCTGAATGTCGCCGCGGCGGTTCAGATCGTGGCTTACGAGCTTTTTCTCTCAGCTCAGAAACACGCTCACACCGACAATAACGGTCCAGCCCTGGCTACGGCGGCTGAAATGGAATCCTTTTACGGACACTTGGAACGCACCTTGTACGATCTCCGATTTCTCCACGAAAGAAAGCCCGGACCTTCGGTGATGCGCCGGCTCAGGCGAATCTTTAACCGAGCCATGCTGGAGAAGAAGGAAATTCATCTTTTGCGCGGTATCTTGACGGCCGTTCAGCTTCGAATACGACCCCCGGCGTGAACCCTTATGTGGCAACGATTGAAAGAAGAATTCAGCTGTATTTTCGACCGTGACCCGGCGGCCCAATCCTATTTCGAAATTTTCACCACCTATCCGGGGGTGCACGCCATTTTGGCTCATCGATTCAGCCATCGATTGTGGAATTTCGGGCTCAAATGGCCGGCTCGATTCATCTCGACCTTGGCCCGCTGGTGGACGGGTATCGAAATCCACCCCGGAGCGCGGATCGGAAAGCGGTTCTTCATCGATCACGGCATGGGAGTGGTCATAGGTGAAACGGCGGTGATCGGCGACGACTGCACGCTATATCACGGCGTGACGCTGGGGGGCACGTCCTGGAAAAAGGGAAAGCGGCACCCGACCTTGGGCAATGGCGTGGTGGTCGGCGCCGGCGCCAAAATACTCGGTCCGATAACCATTGCCGACGGCGCCCGTATCGGCTCCAATTCGGTAGTACTGAAGAGTGTCCCTGCCGGCGCCACGGTGGTGGGCATCCCCGGTCATGTGGTGAGTACCGACCGCCAAGCCCAGGAAGCGCGCCGTCAGGCTATCGCCAGCAAACTGCGTTTCGACGCTTATGGTTTGACGCCCGACATGCCCGATCCGGTGGCTCACGCGATCAATCACATGCTCGATCACATACAAGCGCTGGACGAGCAGATCGAGGCGCTAAAGCGCGCTCTCAAGCAGCAGGGTATCGGCGTTTCGGAAGCGCCATTGCCCGAACTGGAGCATTGCGAGCTGAAAACGGGCGAGGAAAAATAAACAAATTCAGCCCCGCGGCTATCGGGAGTGGCGATGCCGCTATTTTTCCAGTACTTGAAAAATCTTGTTCGCCCATCCGACACTTTCGAGATGAATCTTGCCTATTCGGGATAAGTCCAGGTTCTCGAAACGCACCTCGTCCAGCTTCCAACATTCGTAGTTGATGGCGCAACTCAGGGCCTCTCCAGCCAATCCCGCGCGATGCACTAAGGCATCTTTCACCTCGCTCGATAGCGGCAGGCCGCCAACCGCGTCATCCAAGGAAGTCTCCAGCAGCTGGTCGATGGTGGACATCAGGCCTACCAGGAAGAATTGCTCGCTGTTCGGCAACTTGAGGAACGCGGCGAGAGATTCGCACATTTTTGCTCGAATCAAAGCGATTTTGACAATCTCTCTCGGCCGGTCGGGAAAATTCGCCAGGCTGATCAACGATGCCCAGCGCTGGACTTCGCGGATACCCAAATAGGTAATCGCGAATTTCAGCGAATCGATCTGTTTCGGCAGCGCGTAAAATGCGGAGTTGATGTAGCGGAGCAGTTTGTAGCTGAGTCCCACGTCCATCGAAATCGTGCGCGCGAGTTCGGGTATCGAGATGTTCGGCCGATTGATTTTTGCCAACAGCTGTAAAACGGCGTGTTGACTGGTTTCCAACCGTTTTCCCCGCACCATGTTCGGCCGGCTGAAAAAGAATCCCTGAAAATACTGGCAGCCCAGCTCCCGATACTCCAGATATTGCTCCTGCGTTTCCACCTTTTCGGCCAGGAAGCGGACCGGCAGCTTCTTCAGTCGTTCCATCACACATCCGCTCGCAGACGGAGTGACCATTTGGATGTCGAACTTGATGAAATGGGCCATTTCGATCAAAGGCTGCCAACGCTCTTCAAATACAAAGTCGTCAAGCGCGATCTTATAACCCTGTTGAACCAGGCCTCGCACGGCTTGAATCAAAGCCTCGTCGATGTGGACGTCTTCCAGTACCTCGATAACCACCTTATCTTTGGGGAGCAGCAAAGGGGTTTCGGAGAGCAAGTTCTCCCGAGTGAAATTAATGAAAGCCAGTTGTGCTCCGACGATTTGATCCAACCCGTATTCAAGCAAGCTGTCCACGACGATTTGATTGCTGGCGGCGGTTGGTCCGAACGTCTCAACGGTATCTCCGTTTAT
>NZ_JBDIVO010000122.1:0-12055 GCF_039794385.1 Methylocaldum sp.
GGGCCGCTGACGCTCAGCTGCGAGCCGCTGGCCCAGGCGACCACCACGCCGCCGACGATGCCCGCAATGATGCCGGCGAACAGCGGGGCGCCCGAGGCGAGCGCGATCCCCAGGCACAGCGGCAGGGCGACCAGGAAGACGACGACGCCCGCCGGAATGTCGTTCCGCAGATGACTGACATAGTAATTGATGTGTTTGCGTACCATAAAATTAATACCCGCTTAATAAGGTTGCATGGCTCGCCGAGCCATGTGGATGCCTTTCCAAAAAAGCTCGTTAACGTTCTTATTCGATAAATCGGATATAAGTCCTTGTATTAAAATCCGATTTGACGATCGAGCTTTGGCCTAGTGGCCGCCGGACGAAGCATTAATCTATAACAGGTATCGAATCGACACAAACAATTTCCTCAACCGGAATTTTCGATTTCACTCAAGGACTGGATCTTGTTGTTTGGAATTTTTCGGATAAGTCGGCATATGCCGAAGGGCCGGTTGCAGCATTGATCCGCGCAACCCACGCTGTCACAGCGGTGCTGCTGGTACTCGTAATCATGCTAGGCACCAGTCCTCCCAAG
This sequence comes from Methylocaldum sp., assembly GCF_039794385.1. NCBI lineage: Bacteria > Pseudomonadati > Pseudomonadota > Gammaproteobacteria > Methylococcales > Methylococcaceae > Methylocaldum > Methylocaldum sp. The sequence goes on from NZ_JBDIVO010000122.1 coordinate 578, forward strand.
AGGATCAAGGCGATCAGCAGGATTGCCAGCCCCGATTCGCGCGGACGCAAATCGGAAGCGGTGCGTACAGCCGTTAGTTTAACAGGCCCCCAGAACGCCCGCTGAAAGAAGCCGAGGAAATAGGCCGCACCTAGAATCACTCCCAATAACACAGCGAGACCGGTACCCACGTGAGCCTGGAATGCGCCGATAATGATCAGATGCTCCGCGGCGAAACCATTGGTGCCGGGCACGCCCATCGCGGCGATTCCGAAAAGAAAGAAGAAGGTCGTGAGCAAAGGCATCGATCGGGCTAACCCGCCCAAATTGGCAAGTTCGGTCGAGCCCAGGCGATGATGGAGAAACCCGGCCAGCAGGAATATGCCGCCGGATACGGTCGCAAAGTTGATCAACTGAAACAGGGCACCCTGAACCCCCTGTGGGTTCAAGGTGGCAAGGCCGATGACCACGAAGCCCGCGTGACTGATGCTGGCGTAGGCAAGCAAGCGGCGGAGATTGGTTTGCTTCAGTGCGATCAGCGCGCCGTACAAAACCCCGACGGTGCCCAAGGCCGTCAAGATCCAGATGTATTCGCCGGCTGCATCGGGAACCAAGGGAATGGCGAATCGCATCATGCCGTAAAGTCCGAGCTTGAGCCCGGTAATCAGGGCCGAAACGCCCGCAGGCCCTTCCATTGCAACCGTCGGCAGCCAGGTGTGAAACGGAAACAGAGGCGCTTTGACGGCGAAGCCCAGGAATAGAAGCAGAAACACCGCGGTGCGCAGCTCTTCGGAAACCGGCACGTGGAGCAGCGTCAGATAGTCGAAGGAAAGTCCGCGCGGCGCAGAGCTCCCCATTTGCTCGGCATGGTTCAGCGCCAAGAGGATGATTCCGAACAACAGGGGAACACCGCCCGCCAGCATGAAAAGCGTGTACTTGCTGGCGGCATAACGTCGTTGCGGCCCGATTCCCCACAAACTCACCAGGAAAAAGATGGGAATGAGCGTAAGCTCCCAGAATAGAAAGAACAGTGCCAGATCGAGAGCGCAGAACACACCCAGCGTGGCGCTTTCCAGAAGGAGTGTGAGCGCGAGATAGAGCCTTACCTGAGTTTGCACCTGTGTCCAGGTTGCCGCGATCACAGCAAAGGTCAAAAGCGCCGTGAGAAGCGGAAACAGAATCGACAGTCCGTCAAGGCCGACGATGTATGAAATGTTGAGGCTCGGTATCCAGACGACTCGTTCGATCAGTTGCATTCTCGCCGAGCTGAAGTCGAAAAGACCGAGCAGGGACAAGGACAAGAGCAGTTCCGCGAGAGACACCGCTAGTCCGAACCGACGGGAGGATGCCGGATCTCGAAAAAAAAACAACAAACCGGCCGCGGCCAGCGGAAGAAATATCAGAATGGTCAGAATCGGAAAATCGGCGGTCATCACTTTGTCTCCGGGCGGCGTAAGCCGACGATTAAACCTGGAAACGGCAGTTGGACGCATCCGAGTGTGCGGTTGGCGGGTCGGCCGGCAAGCCTGTCCTGAGCCCCGTCGAAAGGGCGCGACGCCGCCGTCAGGCGGCCCGATAGCCGTGCAATCGAGTGCGTAGCGGCCTCACCCAAGCGGTGAAGCGGATAAGAGGTATAGCAGTTGAGATCCAACGAGCTTTTCTGGTGCATCGAAGCGGTTAATTGCCGTTTTTAGGTTAAATAATTCAAAGTCACTGTTTCTTCTGTTCCAAACGCTCGAAGCGTTGAGCCAATTCACTTACGGATTCGTTGACCATCTGAACCCAAGGCTCGGTGTAAAAACCGACACCCAACAAAACAGCGCAGACGACGCCGTTAAGCGTCACCTCGGGAACGGTGAGCCTGGTTTTCTGGCGATGTAACGCCGATTTTTTGCGCTGGGCCAGGAAGGCGCGCTGGAAGGCCCATAACAGAAATGCCGCGGCCAGGACGTTGCCTGTGGCTACGGCAATCGTGACTCCCCAGTCATGAGCTTCGATTGATCCCTCCAGAAGAAGATGGGCAGCGTCGAAACCGGGAGTCCCTGGCATCGCCATGGTGCTCAATGCGGAGACCAGGAACGTGATACCCAATAGCGGCATGAGATCGAACAGTCCTCCGAGACGTGGCAGCAGGGAGCTTCCGGCGCGACGAAACATCAAGCCGGTGGCAAATAGCAGCCCGCTAGCCGCGATGCTGAAATTCACCGACAGCAGCAAGCTGCCCGCGAACCCCTCCGAGTTCAGGCAGAATACGCCTACCACCAGCATGCCGGTATGGCTGACCGCCGCGAAGGCCAAGAGCCGCCTCAGATTCAACTGCATCAGCGCCATCAGCGCACCGTAGAACATGCCCGCCAACGCCAGAACGATAACAGCCGGCTTCAGGGTTTGGACCGCATCAGGCAATAGCGGCAGCACGAAGCGCAATAATCCGTAGATACCGACTTTCGCTCCGATCACAAATACGCCTATGGTGGCCAGGGTTCCATGTTGAGAAACCTGGGGCAACCAGGCATGAAAAGGAAATTGCGCCATCCGTACGGCCAAGCCGTAAAAGAGAAGTACGAAAGCCGCGGATTGGGCCGCAGGGGAAACCGGCGTTTCGAGCAGGTTTCCGAGCGCGAAAGTCCATTCACCGGCGGCTCGGGCGTGATTCCACCCTAAGATCAAAATGCCGAGAAATAGCATCAGCAAGCCGGTGAACATGAATTGGGTATAAAGCCGGGTCGTTTTGGGAGCTTCCGCGGAAGCGGTACTCCACCGGAGCAGGATGAACGAAACCGGTACGAGTTCGAGACAGCTCAGTAACCAAAACTGGAGCAGATCGACGGTGAAGAAAAGCGCCGTGAGCACGGCCTGGAAACCGAACAGACTGGCGACGTACAGCCCTGGCGACCGACGTTCCGGCGTAATTTCCCCATACAGCATTAACAGAAAGCTCAACAGCGACGTGACGAACACGAACAGTATGCTGAGGCCATCGACACCAAGGTGATAACGAAGGAACGGCAGCAGCGCAAAGTCTTCGGCGAACTGCAAGTGAGTGGCGCTCGAATCGAAGGCTATCAACAGATAAACCGTTAGAGCGAGTTCGAGGCCGGAGCCGGCTAGCCCGATAAAAAACGAACGCTGCTGCGACTGGGCGAAATAAGCGGCGCCCATTGCAATCAACGGCAGAAAGATCATCGTGCTGAGGATAGGAAAGGCGGATTGCGTCGCCCAGTTGATTTCACCGACCATAGGGTTCTCACACAGTTGCTAGCAGGGTGAAAAGGACGAAAAGAATCAGATAGCGCGGTTGAGCCAGGATGGATTCCAGGCGGTTGAACCGCATGCCGAGACGGCGTCCCAGGGTCACGAGGTCCATACCCAAACCTTGTAAGACCAGGCGCTCTTCGAACCAGTGGAATGCGGAAGCGAAAAGATCGGTCACGATTCCGAGCACACCGCCGACCCGGCGTTCATTGGCGCCATAACCGGCGCCGAGCCGATGTTCCTCCCGCTCGGCCAACGCAGACAGTCCCCGCATGGCGGGCGCGGGCAGTCCGACGATTTCTTCCACGACACGGCGGTCGAAAACGTTCAAATCGGCGGCGAAGCGAGCTATTGGCTTGACGAGGGCTTGATGGCCGAAATGTTCCAGCCAAAAACGCTGTAACGAGGCCGTGTAGAGCCAGCGAGAACGACCCGCGAACTCCGGAACGGGCCGGGTCGGCTGACCGAAAATGCGATGCATTAGTGCCGGCGCGGCCAGGAATTGGTAGCCGCGTAACATCGTATGAGCAGCTAGATGCCAAGCCGCCAATTGCCACCAGCCGAGGCCACAAGCCAAAAACATCAGGCCGACCTGTGCGGTGGTGGAGAAAATCAGTGCGGACTTGACGTCGGTTTGCGTCAATCCGCATGCGAAACCATAAAGAGCCGTCACCAGACCCATGGCCGCCATGATGCCCATGGCGGCTGGCGCCGCTTCGAAGACCGGTTGCAGCCGCAACACCAAGAAAACACCCGCATGGATCATCACGGCGCCGTAAAAGATGGCACTGGATGGTGTTGGTCCTTCCATGGCGCGAGCCACCCAGGGCGCCAGAGGCACTTGGGCCGACTTGGCGGCGGCCGCCAGCAGGAAGCAGATAGCCATCAGACCGGCTTGGAGACCATCGAGACCTGCGGCACCTCGGGTAATCTGAGGCCATTCGACGCCGCCGGTCCAAGCGAAAGCCAAGAAAATCCCCAAGGTGAAACCGGCATCGCCGATCCGGTTGGTTACGAAGGCGTAGGTTGCGTTGGCGGAGGCCACCGGCCGGTCATAGGCGTAGGCGATGAGTAGATAAGAGCACACCCCGGCCAATTCCCAGCCGATAAAGGTAAAAACGGCGTTGCCGGCCAACACCAGCAACTGCATGGCGCCGGCGAAAAGAGACAGGACGAGAAAAAAACGATGGAAGCCGGCTTCGCGGTGCATGTAATTCACCGAAAATCTGGCAACCATCAGCGAAAACAATGCGAACAGAGATGACAATGCCAGGGCGAGACTAGTCAGTGCAAAGCTGACGTTGACGAGATAATCGCCACTAGCCAGCCAGGTGCCCAGAACGAGCTGATCCGGGATGAGGTCCACGTGACGGCACCAAAAGACCGCGATCGACACGACAAAAGACACTAGGGTTGCGCCGACTGCGATGGCTGCGGTAGAGCGCTCTCCCGCTTCTCCAGTGATAAATCCCGATATGATGCCAATGCCGATGGTCAAGGCCGCTAAAATCGGCAATCCCGGGATCAGTGTTACCAACCAATCAAGCATAAGAAATCCCCGAAGACTTTTGTTGAATCAATGCCGGCGGCAGTGGTCCCGCGTGTCCGGCATACCAGTCGGGGGAACGCTCGACGATAGGCAAGGGACGAAGCTCCCGATTCCACACCACAAAACCGGCGCCCGGCGTGAACATGGAAATTTCTCCGGTATCCGGATCGATAGCGGACAGAAGCACCCAGCCGTTCCCGATCAGTTCCTGCAATGAGGGCTGACGCTCGTAAATCGCGGTTAAAACTTCCGTTTTGTGCTCCACGACGATTTGCAGCCGCATCGCCTCGTGGATTTCGATCATCTGCCGGGGAAGCCCGGTTCGAAGATCGCTGGCCGCACCCTCCATAACGCCGAAAAGTCCGGTGACGTTATGGGGCACTTTGGTGCCGCAGCCGAAACGCTCGTTGTTCACGGTGGAAAAGTAATACTCGAGGTTGATGCCGGCACCAACGGGGCCCACCGCCAACAATACGCTTTCGAGAACATTGCCGAGGGGGTCCTGAGTCGGATCGTAAGAGATCAGAAATACCCGGCGGTCGAAAAAGCTTCCCTGACTGAAAGAGCGCCTCCCGACGAAGGCGGCGGCATTGGTGGCATGCCCGAGTTCAGGGCGTGCTTGGCTAAAGTCGGTGGCACGCTCGGCGATATGGGCGAGCGCCGTGTCAGGCGTTGGATTGCGCGGAGCGGAGGCAAGTCGCCGGCAACGCTCATGGGCCGAGAGGCGCCTTGCAGCATCCAGATCGTTCTTGAGCTTGCCGAATGCGAGGCGCGAGACTGGAGGGAGATCCGTCAGGTCGAACCAGAGGATGTCTTCATTGCAGGTATTGTGTTCCGCACCGACGAACCAGGTGTCAGCCGGAATGCTTATACCTTTTTCGGCGAGCAACCCGCGCACTTCCGGTCGGTTGGCCATGGCAGCAAAAGCGCGCGCATTGGGTCCTCCGTGGCGTCCGCTGCACGCACCGCAGTCGTAAGCGGCGAGATGCGGATTGTTTTGGCTGATTGATCCGTGTCCCATCAGGACCACCAGCGGAGCAAAGCCATAGGTCAAACCGGTGGCGCGCAAAAATGCCGCAACGCGATCGGCTTGTTCCGAGTCGGTAAAGCCGAGGCGGGGATTTTCCGGGGTCGCGGGAGCACTACCACTTGCCGCGGTAATAAATAATTCGGTGGCTACCTCGGGAACGAGCAGGGCATCCGCTCGTTGAGCAAGAGCGGTTTGCCGGGCGGGGAAAAACACTTTGCCGATCAGCGCCAGAAACACGCCGGGCGAAAGCAGGCCGATCAAAAACTGAGAAGAAACGAGATTCCGGCGGATTTCCTGGTTGAATATCGCGCCGATTCGATGACGAAGGGCTCGGCGCCGATCATGTTTGGTGCACAAATCGTCCTGGCCCTGGCGGGGGACTTCGCGCACCTCGTGTGCCGGCGTGACGACCACGGGACAGAGCGGCGTGACCTTGTCATCGTCGAGAGCGCGCCAGTTGATCGGCACACCGAAAAAGCCGGCGGCGCCCAAGGTTTCGATGCGCGGGTTCAATTCCTCTAGGTGGCGTCGAATGCCTTCCTCGCGGTCGTCGATACAGAAGACCACTTGGGCGTCCGGGCGATCGTCACGCTTCGCCCAGCGGCCCCGGCCACGATTATTGGCGAGGGCATTGAACAGTTCCTCTCGATAACGCCGCTCATAGGCGGAAAGCCAAAGATAACTGCGCTGTGACGGAGATAAATCGTCCAGCGCGGCGAGGAGGACTTCACAGGTCTGCAAAGACAGGGCGCGAACGTCATGGCTCGAGAGGCCCAAATGCTGAGCCAGACGGAACAAGCGCCAGCCGCTGTTGTAGATGGTCAGCCGTTGAGTTTTTTCCGCTAGCGCGCTGTGCTTCCAGGTAGAAATCATATCCGCTACCGACCACCAGCGCTCTCGATCGTAGTTTCCCGGGCTGGATTCGGCTACCAACTGCTGCGCGCAGTCCGCCAGATACTCGGGCAGACGGCCCTGGCACAGAGCATGACGCACCAGGAATTCGGACGGATTCCGTTCGAAATAGGCGCGCAGCGACGGCAAGGTGCCGGCTATGCCCCAGATTTCGCGGCATAGTCCTTCGATTGCCAAACGGTCCAGAACCAGTCGGATGGCCAGATAATCCATGAGCGAGGCGGGCGCTTCCCGGTTGGCCTCGTAATCGGGATGGTGCTGCCGCCAATTGATGATGCCCGACCAGCCGGGGAGTTCCAGGGCGAGCCGTTCCAAATAGGTTTCCCAGCGATTCTCCGGGAGTCCGATCCGAATCAGTTCGGCATGCACGGCGTCGACCGCCTGTTCCGGTAAAGCCGACACGGTTTCCCGCCAATCCGGAAAATCGCAGAGACCCAGCGATAGATCGTAGGACGCCGAACGGCGCCATGCCGAGTACAGTCCTTCCCGGCGATCGGCTGCATGCCAGGCGGCCAGTCCTTCGTCCAAATGGGAGGCGCTGAAGCGGATCAGTATCGGACGGACGATGTCGAGCACGTCCCGGCCCGTCAACGCGGCGAGCAGTCCGCGCAATGAGATGCCGCGGCCGACGTCGGCGAAGGCGGATTCCGTGAGTGCGCGAGCCTCTGTTCTCATCTTTTGGCGGGCAAGGGTAGTGCTTGCCGCCGCATCGTTCGACGACCGGTTGGTGTGATTCAATAAGTTCTCCGCTTGCCGAACGGTTAGATCGGTCAGATCTTCGGGGTGCAGGGCTGCCTGCTCCAGTCCGAGGACCGTCAGTCCGGCATCCCACAAGTCGCGGATCAAGCCGGCTTCCTGGAGCGCCTCTGCATTTCCCGTTATTCGCTTGACGGAGTCCATGAGGCGATGGCGCGCCTCGGGGGGAATACCGCTTTGAAACCGGTCGAGCGCCGCCATTTCTTCGATTTGCCAGTTCAATTGGCTCGGCGTTACCGCGTCCACGCCATAAACCATGGCGATGCGATAGACGTCGCGGCGCAGAATCTCTCGATCGCCGATTCGCAGCAGTGCCTCTTCGCCTCCAAGTTCCGGCATTTCGGCAAAGGCGGCAGCGAGATCTTCATCGAGAATGCGGCCTTGGGCATAGAACTTCCGGAACTCTTCCTCGGGCAGATAGCCTCGGACGCCGGTCAGTCGCTCGACGGATTCCAGGGCCTCTTGAAACGGCAGATGCTGATAACCGTGCAGCGTATTGTGGTGCACGAAATTCAGGATAGGTGCTTGTCCCGGCAACACATGATCGAGGTGGCAGACCGCTTCTTGCAGCCGCCGGCGAACGTCGGGCTTCGAACCTTTCGATTGGGGCGATAGCACGCTGGCCTCCTTAGAAGTTCTTGTGGCTGAAGATCATGCTGAGTTCATTGACGGAAGCGTTCATCAGCGCCACGATGGGGCCCGGCACGAGCCCCAGAGCCATGATGCCGACCGCCAACGTTCCCGCCGCGATCAGTTCGTGGCTGTGCAGATCGCGGACATTCTGCATTTCCGGGCGCATCGGACCGGTGAACAACCGGGCGGCGGTTCGGATGGCGTAGGATGCGCCGATGAGTACCCCTAGACTCGCAAACACCATGACCCAGCCGAAACTCTGAAAGCCCCCGATGATGGCGTGAAGTTCCGCCACGAATCCGGCCGAGCCGGGCAGTCCCATGGACGCGAGAAGCGCTAGAGTGGTGAAGAAGGCGAAGCGTGGAGTCACTTGGACCAGTGAGCTGTAGTCCGAAATTTCCCGGGTGTGAGTGCGTTCGTACAACAGTCCGATCAAGAGAAACAGCGCCCCGGCAATGAGGCCATGGGCGGTCATCTGCAAGACGGCTCCCAGCAATCCGGCTTCATTGAGCGCCGCTATGCCGAGCAGCACGACGCCCATGTGACTGATCGACGAATAGGCGATCATCGCCTTGAGATCGGTTTGCCGCCACGCCAGCAAGGCGCCGTAGACGATGCTGACCAAGGCGATGCCGGCCAGCACGGATTGAAGCGCCGAAGCGGCCTCAGGCAGCATGCCAGTCGCTTTGAGCAAGCCATAGGCGCCCATCTTGAGAAGCGCACCCGACAGTAGAATGCTCACCGGACTCGGCGCTTCAACGTGGGCGAGCGGCAACCAGCCGTGGATGGGGAAAACCGGCATTTTTACGCCGAAGCCGATCAAGAACCCCAGAAAAATCCAGATCTGCTGCTCCCGGGGCAGGCTCCGCGCGGTAGCCAGCATGGATTCCATCGTGGTGGAGTGTTCGGACGATGCGGTGAAAATCATTAATAGGCTGACCAGCATGAACACCGATCCGCCCATCGTGTACAGGACGAAATTGAGGCTCGCCGTATGTTTGCGCTTGCCGCCCCATTGGTCGATGAGAAAAAAGAGCGGTATCAGCGTCAGTTCCCAAAATACGTAGAACAAAGCCCAATCCTGAGCAAGAAAGACGCCGATCATCCCGAATTCGAGGGCGAGAAGCCAGAAATGATATCCCTTGACTCGCGTATTCACGCTTTCCGAGGCCAGCATCGCCACAAGACAGAGCAGAGCCGACAACACGACCATGGGCAGGGAAAAACCATCGACGCCGAGAGCGTAGTAACTCCCCAGTTCGGCGTTCCAGGGCAGGCTTTCCGGAAATTGAATCGCCGATGAAGACGTATCGAAATGAAACAAAAGCCAAACGGTCAACATCAGTACGACCACCGACGAGGTTATCGCGGTAGCCCGAATGGAGCGGATTTGCTGCGCCGGCAGAGCCAAAATGGCTAATGCACCGACGACCGGTGTCCAAAGGATCTGACTGAGGATATACATGATCAAACGCTCGTTTTGGCTGGCTGAGGGCCGAGTCTTGTGGTTCGATCAGCCGCGTGCCAGGAACGGTTAGTTGTTTTGGGTCGACACTATAAATGAAAATTTCAGAGGAGGTAAGCTTAACATGCGATATTCATGCAAATGGTCGCTTGATTGAAATGTCATCTAGGCCGCAACTGACCGGCAAGGCGCCGCAGCCGGAGCTTTTGCGGGGTTGCGGCGGGTTCGGCCTTGCTCTAAATTGTCCTATTCGCAAGAATCTTGCCGAATATAATCCCCCAATTTGCGCTCAATATGACATCGACCAAAACCCGCTTCGCTCCCAGCCCGACCGGACTCATGCACCTCGGTAACGCACGCACGGCGCTGTTCAGTGCGTTATTTGGAGATCGTTTTCTGCTTCGCATCGAGGATACCGATAGCGAGCGGAGCCGCAGCGAATTTGTCGATGAACTGATAAGCGATTTGCATTGGATGGGTTTGAATTGGGACGAAGGTCCCGAAACCGCCGAGCCGGATGAACGATACTTTCAATCCTGCCGCGGAGCCATTTATCAGCGGTATTATGAGGAACTGGAACAACAGGGTAGAGCGTATTTCTGCTTCTGTTCGCCGAGGGAACTGGAAATTTCCCGCAAGATTCAGTTGAGCTCCGGGCAGCCGCCGCGTTACACGGGCAAGTGTGCGCACCTGAGCGCGGCGGAGGTGAGTCGCAAATTCGAGGAAGGACTTCAGCCGACCTTGCGCTTCCGAGTACCGAAGAACGAAACGGTGGAATTCGAGGATCTCGTTCGCGGGCCGCAGAAATTCGCGACCGACGATATCGGCGACTTCATCATCCGCCGCGCCGACGGGAGTGCGGCGTTTTTCTTCTGCAACGCGATCGACGATGCGCTGATGGGCGTCACGCACGTGCTCCGGGGCGAAGACCATCTCGCCAATACGCCCCGGCAAATGCTGATTCTTGCGGCGCTCGATCTGCCGATACCCCAATATGCCCATATTTCGCTGATTTTGGGCGACGACGGAGCGCCGCTGTCCAAGCGCAACGGCAGCCGCAGCCTGAATCAATTGCGCGAAGAGGGCTATTTTCCGGCGGCCCTGTTGAACATGCTGGCCCGGCTGGGCCATCACTATGAGAGCGATGAGATTATGGATTTCCAAGCGCTCAAGGCGCGTTTCGATCTGTCGCACCTCGGTAAATCGCCGGCACGGTTCGACGTTGCTCATCTGGATCACTGGCAGCAATTGGCGGTGCGTTCGGCGGACGACGATACGCTCAGGGGATGGCTGCGCAGGGAGACCGGCGCCACCGTGCCCGACGAGCATCTCGCGGCGTTCATCGAGATCGTGCGCAGCAACTGCGTTTTCCCGGAGCAGGCCGACCGGTGGGCGCGCATTCTGTTTACGGATGAATTGCAGCTCGACCCGGAAGCCGCCGAAGCCGCGAAGCAAGCCGGAGAGTCCTATTATCTCTCGGCCATCGATGCGGCTAACGCGGCTCAGGCCGAGTTCGACATATTCATGCGCGAGCTGAAAGCCAAGACTGGAGCGAAGGGCAAGGCCCTCTTCATGCCATTGCGCGCCGCCATGACCGGGCGCCTGGACGGACCGGAGCTCGGAACGATTTATCGCCTGCTGGACCCGCACCGCTTGCATCGCCGCTTGGCCGAATTCACCTACGAGTCCGAATGATGCTAAAGATCCACAATAGCCTGACCGGCCGGAAGGAAGTCTTCACCCCCATCGAACCGGGCAAGGTCCGGCTCTACGCGTGCGGCATGACCGTATACGACTACTGCCATCTGGGGCATGCCCGCGTCATGGTGGTATTCGACATGGTGGTGCGCTATTTGCGGCATCTTGGGTTTAAGGTTACTTATGTCCGGAATATCACGG
>NZ_JBDIVO010000123.1:0-12054 GCF_039794385.1 Methylocaldum sp.
CGACGAACCCGTTGGCCCAACTGCACCGTCGGGAAGGGCGGCTTCGGCGCTCCCGGCCAGCCCCTTCCCCGGATGACCGTTTGCGATTGGAAGGTCGCGACTAAAGCGACGTTTGCGATTGGAAGGGTCGCGACTAAAGCGACCGTTTGCGATTGGGAGGGATTCCCCGACCTACGCGCGAGTGCCCATACCGTAGGTATGAAAATGCTCTAGCCCGGAAATGCAGCCCCGCGAGGTACCTTTTCTACTCAAGAAATTCCTGAAAAATACCGAAGGCGGACTTCCCTTTCAGAAAAGCTTCAGTGTAGGCTGCGGCGAACTTCGGCGGGATACGCCAATTCGGTACCGCCTGTAACCAGTGCCACGAACGAAGACTTCAGAGCAACGTCGGCGTTTTGAATCACCGCCGACGCGCCCGTGATAACTCGTCGCAAGCTACCGGTTTATCCACCGAGCCCGCTTAGTACCGCATCAAGATATTCAACCGACTCTTTAGCCTGTTCGGTTGCTTTTTTCACATCGCCTGCTTGGCCTTGACTAATCGCACCTTCCAGACTTGTGGCAGCCTTATCCAGATCAGCAAGCTGTTTTTCCTTCTGCGCCATTCTGACATGGTCCAAGCCGGTCTGGGCATGTTGCACGAGTGCCTTCGCATCGCCCTTTTCGCCCTCCGTCACAGCCATGGTCACATGCTGGCGTGCTTCTCTTACGTGTTTTATGTGTTCCGGCTCCGTTTGAGCAAAGCCTACGCCACTCAAAACGAACGTCGTCAACAAGGAAATAGCCATAATGATGCGTTTCATCTTTCACCTCATAATTCCATTTCCGATTTCCAATCGGCACAACTTTTAGACAATCGTGGCGTAAGCGGTACTTCACCGATAATCATCGGCCGGCGGCCGATGGTATTAGGCACGATGACGCTTTCCGATCGACCGAAACGAATTTTGCATTCACTCTTTGGTGAAATAACTTGTACCCGCAGCCTCCAACGCGGAACGACTACATCGTTCGCGGTCTCAATATTTATGTGGAGACCACATTCGCGCGTATGCTGAAGGATCGGGCCGGCCAGGAGTGTCGGTGACGCAAGATACCGCTTTTTTAACGATTCGCCTGTTCAGGGCGCTGATTCATCTATGTTGCTCCGGATGACGAGGACACATCAATGGAGAGAAAGCCCAACATTATCGTTTCGTCAACGGACTTGGAACGGCTGGAAGACCTGCTCGATTCGCTTCCGGCAGAAGCTTTCCCCGGTAAGGCCGATTTGCAAGCGGAGCTCGAACGCGCCGAGGTGGTCGATCCGCAGAATGTGCCGCCGTCCGTGGTAACCATGAACTCGACGGTTCGCTTCACCATCGAGTCGACGGGACAGGAATTTTCCCGGACACTGGTTTATCCCAAGGATATCGATACCAAAGGGGACAAGATTTCCATTCTCGCCCCGGTGGGCGGCGCGCTGCTGGGCCTTTCCGCGGGGGACCAGATCGAATGGCCCAGTCCCGGGGGCGGGCTTCTCAAAGTGCGTATTATGGAAGTCGTCCATCAGCCGGAACGCGCCGGTGAACCTCATCGCTGACAGAAGCGATCAGCTTCACAGCTTTACGGATGCTCTCGTCACCCGTACGATCGATCAATTGCATCATCGGATTTGAAAGGATAGCGTGAATGGCTTTTCACCTTGATCAAGTCGTTCCGTGGGGACGCTCTTTCGACGAATATGTCGCGATGTTTGCATTGAAACCGCACGAACTCGGAAGAAGAATACTCGGCTGCGGAGACGGTCCCGCCAGCTTTAATGCGGAGCTGACGGCACATGGCGGCGGGGTGGTCTCGGTCGATCCGCTCTATCGGTTTACGGCACGGGAGATTTCCTCTCGCATAGACGACACTTTTCCCCTCGTGATCGAGCAGACACGCAAGAATGCCGACGAATTCGTCTGGTCGCATATCCGCTCCGTCGATGAACTCGGCGAAATGCGCCTGCGCGCCATGCGTGCGTTCCTGGCGGATTACCCCGAGGGACAACGCGAGGGACGGTATATCGACGCCGAGCTTCCGTGTTTGCCTTTTGCCGAGCGGTCCTTCGACCTCGCATTGTGCTCGCACTTTCTGTTTCTCTACAGCGCTCATTTCGACGCGGCATTCCACTTGCAGTCCCTGCGCGAGCTTTGCCGCGTGGCAGCGGAGGTCCGCGTCTTCCCCCTGCTGGAACTCGGCGCGGTCAGATCGCGCCATCTCGAAGGCGTAGTGGCGCAACTGACCACCGAAGGTTACCGGATCGCGACCGTCAAGGTGCCCTACGAGTTTCAGAGAGGCGGCGATGAAATGCTGATCGTGCGATCCCCGGACACTGACACGCGCGTTGCGGATCGCCGATAGTTATTCCAAATCGCGTTCAATCAGGCATTCATTTTGTAGGATGGGTAGAGCGAAGCAAAACCCATCGATGGTGGGTTAGGCGCACATCAGCACTGACCGACCGCCGATCACTGTGCTTCGCGTGCGCCGTAACCCACCAAGCGACCTCGGACCTGTCCTGAGCCAAGTCGACGGGTCGGTGGGCTACGCGGAGCCTGTCCTGAGCCTGTCGAAGGGCCTGTCCTGAGCCTGTCGAAGGGCCTGTCCTGAGCTCCGTCGAAGGGCCTGTCCCGAGCGGAGCCGAGGGGCTAACCCGCCTATGTAATGTTCACTCGAATGCCGATCGGGATTAGAGGCTATCGGGCGGGCCGGTCCGGCGAACCATCAGCGACAGGATCAGATAAGCGATTCCCAAGACGACCAGCGTCGTGCTCGCCGCGAGCAGCCAAGGAAGGTGCCATGGTTCGAACGGATACAGCGGCGCGTGCCAAGCGACGGCCAGAAGCAGCGCCGGAATCAGCAATTTCAGCGCCGTCAACGATCCCTTATTCGCTTTGATGCCGAGCAGTGCCTCTACGATCAACACCAAGGACAACAAGGCGGCGAAAACCGCGAGAATCATTCCGATAGTCGTAATCGGACCGACTTGGGCACCCGCCGCCAAGGCGTAAAGGCGTACCGAAACCTCCAACAGCTGCCAAAGCAGGACAAGCCCGAACAGGCCGGCCAACACCGCAGCGGCCCGATCCCAAAGGCGCGCCGGTCGGATCTCCGGCGCCACGGGCCGCACGGGCTTGCCCAATACCGGTTTCCTGAGCCGGCGAACGACCGCTTTTTCCAGCTCGACGACCAGGAAAACCGCCAAGGCCGCGCCAGCAATCCGGAGCCACGCTTCGCCGCTCAGATCGCGGGCACCGAAGGCGCTCTGCATGAACGGCGCATAGGTGAACACCAACTGCAAACCGATCAATATGACAATGGCCAGAATGGCGTATCGATTGCCGAACCAGGCGCGCAACGAAAGGCTCGGAGCCAGGAAGAAGCGGCTGTTGATCAGATAGACCAGTTCACCGGCAACCAATGCGTTGACCGCCGCGGTGCGCGCCAACTCCACCGACGAGCCTTGGCCGATTTCCCATTTGTACAGTCCCAGGGTCGCTCCGACCAGAAGCAGCGAGACGTAGGCGATCCTCCACAGCATGTAACGCGTCACCAGCGGTTCGCGGGGCGGACGCGGCGGACGTTGCATCAAATCGCCTTCCGGCGGTTCGAAGGCCAGGGTCAGCGCCAGAGTCACTGCCGTCACCAGATTGATCCAGAGGATTTGCAGAGGGGTGACGGGTAGCTCCGTACCCAGGAGGATCGCAATGATGATCACCCCGCCTTCGCCGCCGTTCGTGGGCATGGTGAACAGGATGGTCTTGCGCAAGTTATCGTAAACCGTACGCCCTTCCTCCACGGCCGTGGCAATGGTCGCGAAATTGTCGTCGGCCAGCACCATTTCGGCGGCTTCCTTGGCGGCCTCGGTACCCCGCTGCCCCATGGCCACGCCGATGTCGGCGGCCTTGAGCGCCGGGGCGTCGTTCACGCCGTCGCCGGTCATCGATACCACGTGGCCTTCCTCACGCAAGGCTCTCACCAGGCGCAGCTTGTGTTCCGGACTGGCTCGCGCGAACACCTCGACCTCCCTAGCCTGGTTACGCAGAGCCTCGTCGTCGAGCTTCTCGATCTCCGCGCCGGTCAATGCCCGCGCGCCGTCGCCGATGCCGAGCTGCGTGCCCACCGCGCTGGCGGTCGCGGCATGGTCGCCGGTAATCATCTTGACCCTTATGCCGGCACTTTGGCAGCGGGCCACGGCATCCACCGCTTCCGGCCGCGGCGGGTCGATCATGCCGACCACCCCGAGCAGGGTGAAGCCGCCTTCGGTGTCTTCGAAGGTCAGGGATCCGGGCGGTTCGGTCAAAGGCTTTATGGCGAGCGCCAGAAGCCGCTGGCCGCGGGCGGCGATCTCGGTCGTTCTTCGGTGCCAAAGCGCGGGGTCGATAGGCTCGTCCTGTCCTTCGCGGCGCTGCCGATTGCAGCGTTCCAGCACGACTTCCGGCGCCCCTTTCAGGAAGATCAATCCATGGCCGGAATGGTCGCGGTGCAGAGTGGCCATGAAGCGGTGCTGCGATTCGAAAGGGATGGCGTCGATGCGCGGCAGGGCTTCCTGCTCGAACGCGGGATTCAATCCGGCCTTGTACGCCAAGGTCACCAGAGCGCCCTCGGTGGGGTCTCCTTCCAGGCGCCAGGTTCCGTCCTCCTCGTGGAGGGCCGCGTCGTTGCACAGCAGCCCGGCACGGGCCAGATCCAAGAGGTGGGGCAAATCCGCCGCGAATACTTCGGCATCGCCCCGGCTGAAGCCGCCCTGCGGACTGTAACCGGCGCCGCTCACCTGAATTTCGTCTTCGGCCGTCGCCAACGTCTGCACGGTCATTTCGTTGCGGGTCAGAGTACCGGTCTTGTCGGAGCAGATCACGGTGACCGAACCCAGGGTTTCCACCGCCGGCAGCTTGCGCAGGATGGCGTTCCGCTGCGCCATGCGCTGCACGCCGACCGCCAATGTGATGGTGACGATAGCCGGCAAGCCTTCCGGGATCGCCGCGACCGCCAGGCTCACCGCCGCCATGAACATCTCTTCCAGCCCTAGACCGCGGGTCAGCCAGCCGAAAGCAAAAGTCGCCGCGGCCGAGCCCAAGATGATGGCGGTCAGCCACCGGGCGAACTGCTCGATCTTTTTGAGCAGCGGCGTGACCAAAGCGCCGACCTCCGCCAGCATCGTGCTGATGCGGCCGATTTCGGTGGCCGTGCCGGTGGCGGCCACCACGCCTATGCCTTGTCCGTATGTCACTAGCGTGCCGGAATGGGCCATGCACAGCCGATCGCCCACCGGCGCATCGGGAGCCACCGGCGCCACGGATTTCTCTACCGGCACCGATTCGCCGGTAAGCACGGCTTCGTCGATGCGCAGGCTTCGGACCTCGACCAGGCGCAAGTCCGCCGGCACTTTATCGCCGGATTGCAGCAGCACCAGGTCGCCCGGCACCAATTGTTCGGCCGGAACCGTCATTCTGCGCCCTTCCCGCAGCACCGCGGCGGAGGGCGACAACAGGTTTCGCACCGCCTCGATAGCCGCTTCGGCCTTGCCCTCCTGAATGAAGCCGATAAAGGCATTGAGCACCACGACGGCCACGATCACGGCGGTGTCCACGTAATCTCCCAGCAGCAGGGTGACTGTCGCCGCCGCGAGAAGAACGTAAATCAGCAGATTGTTGAACTGCGACAGTAGGCGCAGCAGGGCGCTGCGCTTGCGGGCCGGCGGCAGGCGGTTCGGGCCGAAGCGTGCCAGCCGCTCGCGGACTTCGGCTTCGGAAAGCCCATGCCGCCGGTCGGTCTCCAGGCGTTCTATCGACTGTTCCGCCGAAATATTGTGCCAAGCGGTGACTTCACCCGTCTTTTCCGGCGAATCGCTGGTCGTATCACTCATCAGGTGCTCCTTATTATTGGAATTATCCTAGAAACGGCAGTTGGACGCGTCCGAGTGTGCGGCGGGCGGGACGGCTGGCAAGGCGCGACGCCGCCGCGGGGCCGTCCCCCGCAAGAAGGAGCAACGCCGCCAGGCGGCCCGCCCGCCGTGCAATCGGGTGCGTAGCGGCCTCACCTAAACGGTGAAGCGGATAGAAGCGGTGACGGTTAAGACTTGAAAGGCTTTTCTGGTGCATCGAAGCGGTCAACTGCCGTTTCTAGGATTACCGGTCTGCGGCGCGGCCTGCCGTCGTTCTACCCAGAGTCCGGTGCTCGAACAGTTTGCCGCCCAAGACAATGCGATTCAATTGTCGTGCGGCACTTTTCCGGCGCACACCGCTTTCTTGTCAGATTTCCCATTGCCTGAGGTCCAATCGATATACGGAAGTTTTTTCGAAGGCACTACGGAGGTGTTATGAATATCCGCTCATCCTCGCACGCGATCACGCGGAGAGATTACGATGCCGTCATCTTCGACTTGGACGGCGTGATCACGCAAACGGCGACGCTCCACAAAATCGCGTGGAAGACTCTTTTCGACGACTTTCTGCAGCGGTACGCGGCTCGTGTCGGAGAGCCCCAGCGTAGTTTCGATGCAGATTCGGACTATCGGCTTTACATCGACGGCAAGGCTCGCTACGACGGCGTAGCCGCCTTTCTGGCCTCGCGCGGCATTGCGCTTCCCTACGGCGAGCCCGGCGATGGATCGGACCGGGAGACCGTCTGCGGGCTCGGCAACAAGAAGAACGTCCTCTATCTGGAACTCCTCCGGAGCCGCGGTGCCGAGATCTATCCATCGAGCGTCGACCTGATTCATGAACTGAGAGCGAAGAAGTTCGCGACGGCCGTCGTGTCGGCAAGCCGGAACTGTGCCGAAGTCCTGGAGGCGGCGCAGTTGAGCGACTTGTTCGATACGCGGGTCGACGGGATCGACTTGGAACGAATGCGTTTGCGCGGCAAACCGGAGCCGGATTCCTTTCTCGAGGCCGCCAGGCGGATCGCCGTTGAGCCACCCCGCGCGGTGGTTGTGGAAGACGCCATCGCCGGAGTCGAAGCAGGTCGCAGAGGAGGGTTCGGCTGCGTCGTCGGCGTCGACCGAACCGGCCATGCAGACGCCCTGAAAACGGCGGGGGCGGATATTGTGGTGGCGGACCTCGTCGAACTGAGCACGGACTAGAACGTCCTCTCGCCCGATCGGGGATGAAAAGGCAAGCCGGATTGTTCGCGGCTCTCTGGCAAAACCAGGACCGGGCATGGCGCATACTGGAGCACGTAGCGCAGGGTGAGAGCGCAACGCGGCGCCAGTTCGCCATGCCATGACAGAACGATCAGATCGGCCCCGCGACTGTGGGTGAAGCGCACGATCTCGGGACCGGGCTCGCCGCGCGCCATGAACATCCGAATTCCGCCCTTAACCGGTTCTCCGGACAAGTATCTTACCCGCTCCAGAAATTCCTGTGCCCAGGCGGGCCATTCATGCTGGGGCTGATCGACATATTGGGGTGCGGTCAATGTGCCAGGTTCCTGCGGCGGAGGGGCATGTGCACCGGACACATGCAGGACCAACAAACTGGCGCCAGTGCGCCCGGCAAGCGTGATGGCCGGACCCAGCGCTCGGGCGGTCTCGGGCGTACCATCCTGGGGCAGTACCACTTGCCGAATGCGCCACGGCGTCGGCTCGCGTTCCGGCGGCACCAGCACGACCGGGCAAGGCATCTCCCGAAGAACCCCTTCGGCAGTGGAATCGAGCCCGGTATCGGGCATCTTCTTGCCCTCGTGCATTGCCATGACGATGCATAGGCTGCGCCACTCCGTAGCCGCACGGACAATCCCCTCGGCCGGCTGCCCTTGCATCGGGGCGATGATGGCATGTTTGAGCAGTGCTTTCAGGCTGGGAAATTTCTTCTTCAACTCCGGAAGAGAACTTGTCGGCCATTCGGTTTGCACAACGCACGGGGTTGCCTCCGCGAGTTGGATGACGGTCTTCGCGACCGGCAATATGGCAGCGGACCGGGACGTTGTATCGAGCGGCAATACGACCGTGTTCCTTTCCGCACGCTCATCGCTCATGTTGAAACCTCCTTCCAGACTCCTTCAACCAGTTTCCAGCGAACGCGCTGGCCGGATACGAACCGCGCGGGCGACGCGTCCCCTACCTGAATTACCACGGGCTCGCCCGACTCCGCGACGATTTCGACGGTTTCGGGCCTAACGTCCACGTGCAGGCAGACGCCCCGCCAAA
Organism: Methylocaldum sp.; assembly: GCF_039794385.1. Taxonomy (NCBI): domain Bacteria; kingdom Pseudomonadati; phylum Pseudomonadota; class Gammaproteobacteria; order Methylococcales; family Methylococcaceae; genus Methylocaldum; species Methylocaldum sp. Next base: position 8,171 of record NZ_JBDIVO010000123.1, read on the forward strand.
CCAACCGAAAACGGAGCGCTCGCCATTCTTGCGGACAGTGGGGCGTAAAGCCCAACCCGTCCGACCGCACGCTCAATCCCGCGAAGCCGAAAACCACGGCCTGCCACAACCCACCTAGCGCCGCGGCATGAACGCCTCCCGCTGCGTTTCCCATATTGTTGGTAAGATCGATTTCCGAGGCCTGGCGGAAGTAGCGCATGGCGGTTTCGATATCGCCCAGCCGAGCGGCCACGGCGGCATGAATGGACGGACTCAGGGAGCTTCCGTGGGCGGTACGCGGCTCGTAATAGCGGAAATTGGCCTTACGCGCCTCGGGCGACCACCGGTCCCAGAACAAATAGATCAGCATTACGACATCGGCCTGCTTGACGACTTTGCTCAACTGCGTCCGCTCTCGCCCGAGAATCATATCCATCGGCAAGATACGGGGACCGTATCGGGCGAGGTCGATGTCTTCCAGTTCGAAGTACCCCTTGAACTGCTCGAACAGCGCTGTCTTCGGATCGAACCCGGTATACATTCGCCGCGCCAAGTCCCGCCACGTCTCGGGTTCGTCCTCGTTTACATCGAGGCGGCGCGCAAGCTCCAGCCAGCGATCCGGCCACCGATCGGCGACGATGCGCGCCGCCTCCGCGGCACGTTCCAGGTTCCATTGCGCCATCAGGTTGGTAAAAGCGTTATCGTCCATGCCCTCGTGATACTCGTCGGGACCGATGACTTCCCGGATGTGATAGCTTCCATCCTCCTCCAAAAGGCCCCGGCTCGCCCAAAATCGTGCGGTTTCGAACAGAATCTCCGCACCGGCTTGCAAAAGAAACGCCTCGTCCGCGGTCGCCTGCCAGTATTGCCAAACGGCATAAGCGACATCGGCGCTGATATGGTGCTCCAGCACGCCGTTGAGAATGGGCTTGATCTCGCCGTCGGGGGTTATGCTGTAACCCGGCGTGGTCTCTTCGCCGGTGTAGGTCGATTCCCAGGCGTACAGCGCTCCTTGGTAGCCCAGCCGACGCGCCTTTTCCCGTGCGGCCGGCAAAGTGTGATACCGATACATCAGGAGTGCCCGTGCCGAAGGGGGATGGGTGAAAATGTAGAAGGGCAGCATGAAGATTTCGGTGTCCCAGAAGACGTGGCCTTTGTAGGCTTCGCCGGTCAGAGCCCGAGCACCGACGGAAACCCGCTCGTCTTCCGGGTTGGCGGCCCCGATCAGGTGATAACATGCGAACCGCACGGCCCTCTGCAATGCCTCGTCTCCCTCGATTTCGACGTCGCTTTCCCGCCAGCGCTCTTCCCAAGCCCGCGAGTGAGCATCGATCACGTCTTCCGGAGCGGAATTCAACAGCCTCCCCAAATGGTCCGCAGCCATGGCGGCCGGTCGCTCGGTCTCCCGCGAGGTGTAGATCACGACCAAACGGTCGAACCGATAAGTTTTCCCCGGCTCGATATCCAGCTCCCAGGACTCGACGCGTCGGTCCGGCAGCGGTTCGACTTGCGGCGGGACGACCTCGCCGCCGATCCGCAGTCGGCCCGCGGTAGCGACCACGACCTTGATTTGCGTGGTTCGCGTGCACAGCTCGAGCAGATAGGGCGAATCGGGGCCAATTTCCGAAGGCGGACAGGGTTCTGGCGTTAGACGTACCCGGCCGGGACGTTCGACCTCCGGTTCGGTCAGCGCCCGGAGATGAATTCGGGGAAACTGGTTTTCCGCGTTCAGTTGTATGCACTGAAAGAGAACATGCCGGTCGGCAAGCGAAGCCAAACGGCAGGCACGTACGTGAATCAGCCCTTCGTTCCCCGCCCGGTAGTCAAATTCGCGCCACAGAATACCGTGCCGCATATCGATCACGCGGCGGTGCCAAAGGTAACCGCCCTGATCGAGACGGAACTCCTGTCCGCCGATCAGCAAGCTCAGCTGCATCCAATCGGGAGCCGCGGCGAGTTCCGGAACGGGATCACCTTGGGCGGATGAATCGGTGTCGTAAACTCCAGCGATGAACGTTGCGGGATCCGACAATGGGCTTCCTTCCGCGAGAGACGCGCGGGAACCGACATAGCCATTCGAAACCGCGAACAACGACTCGATTTCGTGCTCCCGCGCCAGATTGAAACCCTCTTCCTCGATTCGCCATAGCGGATCGTCCGTGGGACCAAAACAGGAAGCACCTGTTCGTGCCGTGTTAACCCGGTGATCTTTCATGACGAGAAGAAAGCGGAACACCCAAGAGTATGCATGCGCCGAACAGGCCTATCCGGTTCGGCTTTCGCCCAGTTTAAGGATGAATGCCCCGTCGGCGATTCGATCCGATGTTGACGAATTAAGGCGGAGATCCGCCCCATGGAGTAAAGAGAGCGCCGACCGCCACGGCGGTCGGCGCTCCGAATGACTGCCGGGACGGGAATCCACCGCCGATGGACCGTCATCCGATCCAAATCGACTCTCGATGCTGTCCCGTCCCGTTCTACTTCAGCCCTCAAGGAGTCTCCTTACGGCCTACCCGGATGTCGTTCTTGACATCTTTAACGCCCTCGACGCCACTGGCGATTTCTGCCGCCCGCTCCTTTTCGGCCGCGCTGTCGACGAAACCGCTCAGCTGCACGACACCTTTGTTGGTTTCGACTTGAATGGCGAGGCCGCTCGTGCTCTGATCCGCCAGCAATGCCGATTTGACTTTGGCGGTAATCGCCGTGTCGCTCATGTATCCCCCGGCGGTTTCGGCCAGAATCGAGTCCATCGGATCGTCCGGCGCAGCCATGACCCCAGATCCGAAATAACCGGCAACGGCGATAGCCACGAGAGATGCTAAGACGGATTTGCGCGTAATCATGATCTTGTACCCTCCTTGGGAATCAGAAAATACTTCCTTTCGGCTGAGGCTGACCCGCCGAGATTTTCCCAAAGGGTATGCCCTACCCTTTTTTCGCGATCGGACAGGATTTGGCCTCATTAAAGGTACGACAGCGAATTCGTACGAAAAATCATGGCTCAAACGATTTTTTCAGCCTGGAAAGGCAGTTGGATACGTAGCGGCTTAACCCAAATGGCAAAGCAGATAAAAGCCGGGACGGTCAGGATGAACAGGCTATTTTCTTGTCCACTGAAGCGGCGTCGATTTCGGATGGCTGCCGATCGATCGGCAGTGGCCTCATCTTCTGAAATTTCGCCTCTAGTCCGAATCGAATCGGCTTTAGAACGCGAAAATCATGCGCCAGACCGCCATCCACTCCGTAGGCTGACCCGGCAGGCGGGATGGGCCGGCTCCGAGTTGAAGAGTGGCGTGATCCGTGAAGTCCAGATGCATCTGCGGCATCAACAGATAGCCCCAGCGCGATGCGATTTCATTGTCCAGTTCGATGCCCAACGTCACGCGATCGGAGACACCGTAGAACCAGCTCGTATTGACGATACCTGCCAATTTATTGCGCCGATCGATACCGGACCATCTGAGCCCCGCCATGTTGAAGGTGCTGAACGCGTGGTCCCAGCGATAGCCGGCGAGATAAAGAGCGTCGGCGGAATAGCCGTCGTGATGCCGGTCATAGCGCCCGATGGCCTGCCAACCGTGAATGAAGCGGCGTCCGAACAGCGTTCCCAGAGTCCCTTGTACCGCCAGCTTGTATTCGGCTATCGATAGGTTTTCAAAAGGAAGTTCGAATTCCACCGCCAAGCCGTCCCGGACCGCATATTCCAGTTCCGGTGCCCAATCCGTTTCTCCGTTTCTCAGAGAGTGCCCCGCCAGAACATTGGTCTCGAACTCTCCCTGCTGCACGCCCAGCGGCCTGACCAAATCGAACACCATCGGCTCGGGAATGTGAGGCCTCTCGCTGCTCAGAGCGGCATCACCGTTCTCCCCGTCTTCGAAGATGTTTCCGTAAGCCCCGGAGGCAAC
>NZ_JBDIVO010000124.1:0-11930 GCF_039794385.1 Methylocaldum sp.
TTTCAGGATCAGCCTGGGAAATTCCGGCCGTTTGGACATCGTGTCGTAGTAGAGACGGAGGAAATCCGTAAAGCCTTCCACCGACGACAGCATCGGGCCGTCCAGCACATCCAGCAACGGGCTCAACGTATCCCGGATCATCTCCTCGTACAGACCTTCCTTGCTGCCGAAGTAGTAACGGATCATCGAAATATTGGCGTCGGCCTTTTCGGCAATCCGTCGGGTCGTGACCTTGTGGTATTCGTCGGCGAGAAAGCATTCGAGAGCCGCCCTGAGCAGCCGGGACCGGACGGGGGCTGGAGCTTGTTCGGCGGCGACAGCCATGGTCTTCTCCTATAGCGGATGACGGAAACCAGAGTAGCATCCGCCTGTTGCCATCGATAGCGGTTTCGCCAATCAAAACGCGTCCTTTGATTGATTCATGGCTCGGCGCGCAGGGCTATTAGCTCTATCGCGTATTCGGCAAAACTTGTTGCGTTGCCGCCAAATCATAACGGATTAATGCTTGCGTTCGGCCATCAGGCGGGGCACACTCCACGACTGTTGAGGCACGGCTAATTTGTCAAGGGGACAAATATGGATATCAAAAATGAAGAAGAACGTTTTGATCCCTCGAAATTCACGCCGATCGGCACTTGGACACTGCTTTGCCTGATCGTCGCCGGAATGGTGATCGCCTGGCTTTTCCTTTACTTCGGCGTGTTTCTGCCGCGCGGCGGCGTGCAGTGAGGTGAGCCATGCATATCCACCCGCTCGAGAGAAGATGGATTTATGTCGTTCTGGCGGTCATCGGCATCTTTCTGCTGGCCATTTTCTACACCGCCATCGCACGAAACATCCATCCGCCCAGTCACATCGAAACCATCGATTCCGCCAGTCTCCATCTGAGCGAGGAATTCGCCGAGGATAAACTCGGCGTTTGGACCCAGCCCGACGGCACGATCAAAGTGACTCTGGTCGCTGCCCGCTACGGGTTCTATCCCCGCGAGATCCAGCTTCCCGCCGGAACCCAAGTGACGTTCCGCATCGCCAGCGCCGACGTCTTGCACGGCATCCATATCCCGATGACCAACATGGGCACGATGGTCGTGCCGGGCTATGTGTCCGAGATCACCACGACCTTTCCCAAGCCTGGCGAATATCCCATGCTCTGCAACGAATACTGCGGACTCGGGCACGATCACATGTGGAGCAAGGTGACCGTAGTGGCCAAGGAAAGCTGGCCCGCGGCACCCAATGCGCAACCGGTAAGGAGATAAGCGTATGCTCGCAATCGAAATCAGAAAACTCGCGCTGAGCCATTTCGCGGTCGCTTTCGGTGCCTTCGCTTTGGCGGCGGTTATGGGGTTCTATCAGGTGCTGGAGCGCAGCGACCTGATCCCGGCACTGCAGTCGCCCGGCGTGTACTTCGCTTCCGTCAGCACGCATGGGGTATTGATGGCTTATGTGCTGACCACCTTTTTCATCATGGGGTTCGGCTACGTCACGGCCGTGTCCAGCCTGAAGATGCCGCTATGGAATCTGAAATGGGCCTGGATCGGTTTCTGGACCAGCACGGTCGGGACGGGATTGGCCGCGATCCCGTTGCTGCTGGGTCGGGCATCGGTGCTCTACACCTTTTATCCGCCGGTGCAGGCCCATGCGCTGTTTTACATCGGCGCAACGCTGCTGGTGGTGGGCTCCTGGTTCTGGTGCGTGATCATGATTGCCATGCACAGGCAATGGAAGGAGGCTCATCCGGGCGAGCCGGTGCCCTTGCCGATGTTCGCTACTACCGCCAACGCGATTCTGTGGCTTTGGACCAGCGCGGGCGTGGCGGCGGAGGTTTTGTTCCAGCTTGTTCCCTGGTCCTTGGGATTGAAGGATACGGTGGATGCCGGGCTAGCGAGAACGCTGTTCGCCTGGACCCTGCATCCTATCGTCTATTTCTGGCTGATTCCGGCCTATATCGCGCTTTACAGCTTCGTTCCCAAGGCGGCGGGCGGGAAACTGTTCAGCCACGAACTGGGACGTGCGGCTTTCGTCATGCTCTTGGTGCTCAGTCTGCCGATCGGTTTTCACCATCTTTATATGGACCCCGAACAGAGTGCCGGCTTCAAGCTGTCTCACGGTGCGCTGACCTTTCTTGTGGCCGTGCCGACCTTGCTTACCGCCTTCACGGTGACCGCCTCGCTGGAGATGGCCGGCCGATCCAAGGGAGGCACGGGCTTGTTCGGCTGGATCGGGGCCTTGCCCTGGCGCAACTCCATGGTGCTCGCGGGCATTCTTGCGGCTGCGATGCTGGTCCTGGGCGGTTTCGGCGGCCTGGTCAACGCGAGTTATGCGATGAACGCCATGGTCCACAATACGGCCTGGGTGGCCGGGCATTTCCATCTGATCTTCGGCGGGACCACCATCATCATGTACATGGCCACGGCCTATTACCTTTGGCCACACGTGACCGGCAAGCCGCTTGTTTCGTCCACGTTGCCTCTCGTGCAACTGTGGTCGTGGTTTTGGGGGTTCGTCATTCTGACGACGGCCTGGCATATTCTCGGGTTGCTCGGCCAGCCGCGCCGCATTTCGACCGTGACCTACAACAGTCCCCTCACCTTCGCGTGGGATCCCTATATATTGACCATGGTCGTCGGGGGAACCGTGCTGACGTTTTCGGCCGGGCTGTTCGTCTACATCCTCGCGAAATCGTACCGACAGCCGGAAACGGCGCCGATTCAGGCGGACGAAATCGAATACGCGGAATCGCTGGACCCGGTGACCCGGGTGCATCCGCTGTTGAACGGTTTTAGAGTGTGGAATATAGCGATAGCGGTGCTCATGCTGGTGAACTTCGGCTATCCGATCGCCCAGTTTTTCCTGATCAAGACCTTTGGCTCGGTCGCGTGGGGGTACTGACATGAAAAAGGGCTATGTTTTCGCATGGATCGTGCTCGTTGCGGCGAACGGTCAAATCTCGGCGGAGCCTTCGACCCAGGTGGCGTGGACCCCGGAAACCCTGAGGTTCGTCAAGAACGGCGATGCCGAGAGGGGTAAGGAACTCGCGCAAGCTTGCGAAGCCTGCCATGCCGCGACGCCGGAAAACGCCGAAAGCGAATTCCCGTATCTTCAAGGGCAATCGGCGACCTATCTCTATAAGCAGCTTCACGATTACAAGAGCGGCAGCCGCTCGAACGAGATCATGGTGGGCATAAGCGCCGGCCTGTCGGATCAGGACATGGCGGACGTCTCGGCCTGGTACAGCCGCCAGCCCCTGCCTCCCGCAAAGAAGGCAGATGAGGTTCCGGACACGATCCGCAAACTCGTCGACCGCGGCGACGGAACGCGCATCGTAGCGCCCTGCGCCGTCTGTCACGGTTCCGCCGGGCAAGGCCAGACCATGGATACGCCGGTCCTTGCCGCCCAAAAGGCCGCCTATCTCGAACAAACGATGCTGGCGTACAAATCCGAGGCGCGACGCAACGATATCTACCGGCGCATGCGCCTGATCGTGCAGCAGCTCAACGACGAGGAGATCCGGCAGTTGGCGAGGTATTACGCGGGTTTGGAACGGTAACTTTTGCTGCTATCGATTGTTGCTCCAGTCATCGGTGCAGGAAAAACCATGAGACTAGAAAATAAACCGGAGAAATTTCTTCGCGATCTTTGATTGTCCCGGTTGTTACTTGTTTTTCTTGCTTTCGGCATGTTGTGGATTGGTTACGATTACTACGACACTGCAGAATGCCTTGCGATAAGTGGCGTTTTCGCGAAGCGCTTTGGCCTTATCTGCGAATACGGGGGATTCTTGGCGATGGTGGCATTTCAGACGGGCTTTGCAGGCGCGCTTATCTATTTTGCATTTAGTAAAGGGATGAAAGAACGTCTTCGTAAGCGGTATAACTCATAAGTTGGAATAAGCGTTAGCGTTTCGGTGTTTGCGTGCCGGGAACGGCCAATCTCCCCCTCGCCCGCTCCCAAAGCACACGGGTATCTACATAAGTCCTTCAAAGAAGGAATCGCGGCGCGATGACTTTTTTGATTGTGGGTTCTCGCACCCACGGGCGAGATACTTTTCTTTGCACAGCCAAAGAAAAGTATCCAAAAGAAAGGCCGCCCGGTTGCCGCTTTATCCTTGCGCTCCTCGCTTTCGGCCGGGTTCGCCAGAAGGGCCTTCCATGCCCCTCTGGCGACGCGCGGAATCCCTTCCGCGCCCCTTTAGGGCTGTTCCGGCCGAAAGCTGCGGTGCTCGGCGCGGCAAACGGGATTGCAAGAAACCCGGAAACGGTAGTTCCGGGTCAAAAATTCGTGTAAATACCCATGTTCAGAGGGAGAGGGAGAACAAATGGGTCCCTCTCTGTGTAACAGAAGGGGGGATGAGGGCAGCCCTTATCTCGAAACTATACCGCTAGTGCTTTTCTGTCCCCTCGGGTTTTACCGTACCTTCCGGCGTGACTTCCACGATCGGCAATGGCGTGTCTTTGGTGTGAGGCGGCAGGTGGGTCAATTCGATTTTGGGTTGATCGCCGGTCAAGGTTCTCAAAAAGGTGGTGACCGAATCGATTTCCGGATCGGTCAGCTTGGCGCCCAGTTGCGCCGTGCCCATGATGGCCACGGCCTGCCTGAGATCCCACACCTGGCCGGAGTGGAAATAAGGAGGCGTCAGCACGATATTCCTCAATGAGGGCACTTTGAAGACGTATTCGTCGCTGGCGGTATTGGTGACGGTGAATCGTCCCTTGTCCTTCAGCGGCAGGATTTCCGCACCGGGTTTTTCCACGACGCCGAAAGGAAAATAGCCGTTGCCGCCGATGTTGATGCCGTTGTGGCAGTTCGAGCAGCCCTTGTCCATGAACAGCGCCAGGCCTTGTTTTTCCGCATCGTTGAGCGCTTTGTCGTCGCCTTTGAGATAGCGGTCGAACTTGGAATTCGGGGTAATCAGGGTCGCTTCGAAGGCCTCGATGGCCTTTGCCAGATTATCGAAGCTCACCGGGTTGGGTTCGTTCGGGAAAGCTTGCTTGAAGCGTTCGACATAGCCGGGGATGGTGTTCAGGGTTTTTTCGAGCCGCTCGGGGGTATTGTTCATCTCCACGCTGGCCTGCAAGGGACCCTTGGCTTGCGTTTGAAGATCGGCCGCCCGCCCGTCCCAGAACTGGGCGATATTGAACACGGAATTCAGCACCGTGGGTGCATTGCGGGGCCCTTTCTGCCATCCGTGTCCGATCGAAGTCTGCTCGAGATCGACGCCGCCCAGCGCCAGGTTGTGGCAGCTATTGCAGCTGATCATCCAACTCCTCGAAAGACGCGGATCGAAGTAGAGCATCTTGCCCAACTCGATCCTTTCCGGCGTAACGACAGTGTTCCGGATGGGCGGCGGTTCGGTGGGAATGGGTTTGAACAGGGCCTGCGCCCTTTGCATAAGCTCCTCGGCTGCCCATGCGTTTCCCACCACCATAAGCGGCAAGCACAAGATTAGTCTTTTCACCTTTCCTCTCCTCGTGAAAACCGAGTACCAGAACCGGCAAGCCCTGGCGAGTGATTATCCTAGAAACGGCAGTTGACCGCTTCGATGCATTAGAGAAGTCCAATGAATCGTAAGTGTCCGACCTTGTACCGGTCTCACCTTCTGGGTGAAGCCGCTACGCACCCGATTGCACGGCGGGCAGGCCACCTGGCGGCGTTGCTCCTTCTTGCGGGAGACCACCCCGCGGCGGCGTCGCGCCCCTTCGACGGGGCTCAGGACAGGCCTGCCATCCGGCCGGTCCGCCGCACACTCGCGCGCGTCCGACGGCCGTTTCTAGAATTATCGGATCGCACTTCAGCCGCTCAAATGCGATTTATCAACTGCAAGATTAGAGAATCCTAGAAACGGCCGTCGGACGAGTCCGAGCGTACGGCTGGCCCGACTATGGGATTCGAGTGTGGCGTGCGGCGTACGGTTCCGGATCCCGGCCGAGAAACGCCTCGAATTCGCCGGCATCGATGGGTTTTTGGAGATAGTATCCTTGGCCGAACCTGCAATAGATGCGCTGCAGGAACGCCAATTGGTCCGCGGTTTCGATACCTTCGGCCACGGCATCCAAATCGAGGTGCTGAGCCAGGTTGACTATGGCTTCCACGATGGCGGCATCTTGTTGATTGTGCCCGATGCTGCGGATGAAGCTGCGGTCGATTTTCAGCTCGTCGAGCGGCAGTTGTTTGAGATAGGCCAGGGAAGAATATCCGGTCCCGAAATCGTCCAAGGATAAACGCACACCAGCCTCTTTCAGCTGCCGCATCTTCTTCAGCGAGCCTTTGAGATCCTCCATCACGACGTTCTCGGTCAGTTCGAGCGCGATCAGGCGAGGATCGACTCCCTGCTGGGCCAAGATCCGCAAGATCGTCTCCACGAGCTGCGGATGGCGGAACTGCACCGGGCTGAGGTTGACCGACACGGTGCGGATGTCGGCGAGCAGGCCCGTTTGTTCCCAGCAGCGCAGATATGCGGCCGTTTGCCCGACGATCCACTCGCCGATGGGCAGTATCAGGCGGGATTCCTCGGCGAGGGAAATCAAGTCCGATGGGCCGATGAGCCCCCTTTCCGGATGCAGCCAGCGCATCAGCACTTCCGCGCCCGAAGGCCGGCCGCTGTGCAAATCGAATTGCGGCTGGAAGTGCAGGCGCAATTCGAGTCGGTCGATTGCATCTCGGAGCTCCTGCTCGAGCGCAAGTCTTTGCTGAGCGTTTTTGTGCATCTGAGGATTGTAGAACCGGATGGCGTTTCGGCCGTCGTGTTTCGATCGGTACATCGCCATGTCCGCATGCTTGAGCAGATCTTCGCCGTTCCCGTCCGCATCGGGAAAAAGGGCGATGCCTATGCTCGAGGTCACATGATAAGAATGATCCCCCAGCCGATAAGGCTCCTCCAGCGAGGCAAGCACTTTCTCGGCTATTTTCCAGCACTTGTCACGGGCGTTCTCGGGTCTATCCGCCAGCTCGCAGAGCAATATCACGAACTCGTCGCCGCCGTACCGCGCTACGGTGTCCTCGCTGCGAACCAGCGAGACCAGGCGATGGGCTATCTGCTGCAATAGCGTGTCTCCCGCCGAATGGCCCAGCGAGTCATTGATGTTCTTGAAGTTGTCGAGATCCAGAAAGAGCAGCGCGCCGTGCCAGCCGTGCCTTCTCGACGCGGCCAATGCTTGCTCGATCCGAACCTGGACGGAGCGGCGATTCTCCAGCCCGGTAAGCTCATCGAAGAGCGCCAGTCGCTCGGCCTTGGCTTCGGCCGCCATGCGAATCTCGACTTCGTTTTCCGCCTGCCGATAGGTGGAATACATGTTGATCATAAGACCGGTCAGTACACAAACGTAGCTGGCGCATTTGAGCACATGGGCCAGATTGAATTCGAGGTCGAACAGGCCACTCGACAAGGGCATGAAGACGGCTTGGGATTCGAAGCTCACGATCAACGACAGTATCATCCAATGCTCGAAACTGTCGGTCTTCCATCGGCCTTTTCTCAGATAACCGATCAAGGCGAGCAGAAAGAGGATTGCCGGAAAGAATTCCTGAGGGCGAAAAAACGGACTCAACAACACAAAATGATGAGACGGCGGGAGCGGTACGAACGCGAAGAAAAGAAAACTCAGCAACGCGGCCCCGGCAGCCGTCGAATAAACGGTTTTTTCGTCGAATCGGCCGGCTGCGCCGAGTTTCGCCTCGCGGCGCCAAATCCACCCGCTCAACAGCAGCGCCGCAGACAGAAAGAAACGGGATGCCATCCAGCTCCACGGTATCAACGACGATAACGCCGAGGGCAAGCGCTGACTCAGCCACTCCGAGGTCACCAGGGCGTGGTGCCCGTCGAGGAGGCCGGTGCCGAGGAAACCGGTGCCGATAACCAGAAAGGTATTGCTCTTGCGGCTGTAGTAGCGGACCAGGGCCATGGCTCCGACGACGAACGCCAGCAGCGTCGCGACCGTTTCCATAATGGTGTGCAGATGCGCCGAGCCGGTCCACGAATGGCCGCGCAACGCGAGGTAGCCGGCGACGAGAAGCAAGGCCACGAGCCCGTAGCTGAACAGACGGGGCCTGACCGGAATATCGGAGTGGATATTGTTCAAGGCAAAGGACGGTTTAAATTGATTAACTTTAGTCAACTATCGTCGACATGATGGTTCGCCTTGGAGCAACAATCCGGATCGTGGGTTTGTACCGGCGGGCACGGTACGCTGCCGTAGGAGCAGAAGACGCAGCAATCCCCCTGCTTGGGCCTCAGCATCCGTCCGCAGCCGGCGCATTCGTAGAACCACTGGCAGGCATCGACGGGCATTTGTTCCTCCCGCGAAAATCCGCACGCCGGGCAGGTGATGATCGATAAGGTTTTTGGTGGCGTTGTCATAAGTTTTTTCCGCTGGAAACCGCCGACCGGTCGAATCAAGCCGATTTTCTCGGGCGGCTTTTCGGAGTGCCGGCGCCTCTCGATTTTCCACGTGGAGGGTTCGGGCGACGCGTGGGCCGCGTGGCGTCGGATCGCGGACGCAACGCGTAAGCCAGGATCGCCGCGGTCGCCGACACGTTGAGGGATTGTACCTGGCCGGAGCCCGGCAGGGTCACGACGGCTTCGCAAGCCGCCAGCGTCGCCGTCGGTAGCCCATCTTCCTCGTTGCCGAGAACGACGGCAGCGGGGCGCGGGTCTTGCGTCAGCGTTTCCATGGAAACGCCGCGCCCCAGGGCCGTGCCCACGACGCGGTAATCGCGTCTCAAGCGCTTCAGTGCCTCGGGCAAAGACGTGGCCTTGCGGATTTGCAGGTATTCGAGCCCGCCCTCTGCCACCCGATAGGCCGATTCGGAGAGTCCGGCTTGAGCCGGGTGATCGGAAATCACCAGATTCTGAAATCCGAAAAAAGCCAGCGTGCGGGCGATGGCGCCGAGATTATGAGAATTGCTGACGCCGTCCAGGATGAACAGGGGCTGCCCGCTTTGAGCCCACTGATGGGCTTCCCCGAGATCGAGGGGTGGAATCGGGCGCGGCTCGGCAACCGCGACGATACCGCCGTGCAGCATGGTGCCGGCGATGCGTGCCAACTCCTCGGTGTCGACCATGCGGTAGGGACGACGGAAGCGTGCCATATAGGCGCAGAACTCGCCGACCAGGGGCACCATGTGCTCTTCATAAAAAAACCGCAGTACCCGGTCGGGATCGCGCTTGAATAAGGCGGTAACCGCGGGCAGCCCGGCGATTCTGATCGTCCGCTCGGGCGGGTGGGCCATCGGTTTCTCCGGCTGCGGGCGTTTAGGCGTGCGTACTTGGCGGGGTGAGCGGTCCGAGGGACGCGGCGTTTTCGGTTTGGACACGGAAGGAATTGCATAGTAGTTTCTACGGTTTTCCATTCTACCCATTCCGCACCGTCCGCGGTGAGCCAAGACCCGTGTCCCGCCTGATACTTTTCAATAAGCCCTACGACGTTCTGTCTCAGTTTACCGACCGCGCTCACGACCGCGCGACGCTCGCCGATTACATTCCGCTCAAGAACGTGTACCCCGCCGGTCGGCTGGACCGGGACAGCGAAGGACTTCTCCTGCTGACCGACGACGGCCGCTTGCAGGCGCGCATCGCCGATCCGCGTCATAAGTTGCCTAAGGTTTATTGGGCGCAGGTGGAAGGGGTTCCGGACCAGGCGGCGTTGGAGCGGCTGCGGCGCGGGGTGCTGTTGAAGGACGGTCCGACTCGGCCGGCCAAGGCGCGCGTCATGGAGGAGCCTCCGGGTCTTTGGCCGCGCGATCCTCCGATTCGCTATCGTGCCGCCATTCCGACTTCGTGGATCGAACTGACTTTGCGGGAAGGACGCAATCGTCAGGTACGGCGCATGACCGCGGCGGTTGGATTTCCGACTTTGCGTCTCATTCGCTGGGCAATCGGGCCTTGGACGCTGGGCGACCTCAAGCCGGGAGAATGGCGCGAGGCTGAACCGCCCCGATGAACACAGACCTCACTTCGATCTTCCCGATCGACGAGGTGAACCCGAAAGACGAACAAATGTCTACAAGATTATGGCTCGGGAAATGGGCCTGAAGGATCCAATGGAAGTTCACGGATATGGATACGAAGCGCGCATCATTTGGCGCTTTGCTGCTTGTAATAGTGCTATGGCTGGCTGATCCTCTGCAAGCGAAATCCATGACTGTAACTGCCACCGCTTACAATTCCGTCGTTGCGCAAACCGACAGCACACCTCATATCGGTGCCTGCAACAAACCCATTGAATCCAAACGCAACATCATTGCTGTCTCACGCGATCTTTTCGAGATGGGGCTCAATTGCGGAACGAAGGTTAAAGTCCATGGCGTGGGTGAATTCGTCGTGCTGGACCGTATGCACGACAGATGGGAACGGCGAATCGATATTCACATGGGCAAAAAATTGGGAAAAGCGGTAGCTTGGGGCGAGAGAAAAGTCAGAATCTCGTGGTAGGCTCCGATACCGATCCACACAAACGAATCCGACCTTCGGCTTTGGCCGTGGAACTTAAGGGATGTTTCTATATGGAGATTTTCGATGGAAACGATTCTACTGATTGTTCTGATCCTGCTGATTTTCGGGCTCCTTCCCACGTGGCCGTACAGTAGAGGATGGGGATATTACCCGAGCGGCATCGTGGGAATAATTCTGATCATTATCATATTGATGATTTTGCTGTAATCATCCTCCTTAGGCGAACAGGCGCACTCGAATCGAGTCTCGGCGAAGCGTGACAAGATCGGGCTCTAAACTGCGGTTTACACCGGACCTCCCCTGAGCCGCAGCAGGTCGAAAAACTCCCGCCTCGTCTTCGGTCCGTAGCTGGCGAAACTGGGCTCTGGGTCTTCGAGGTACGCTTGCTTGATGCCGGCGACGCGGTCGGAAGCGGTGCGCCTTTTTATTTCCTCCGTCGAGATGCCGTAAGGCTTGGCGGCATTCAAGCCGAACACTTTGGTCCGCAATTCCGCAGTAATCTCCGGATAGCCGTGGCGTTCCCTAAGGGGTTCGCCGATCTGGAACGCACGGAAAGCCTGAATCTGGTCTTGGGGGCTGCCGTACCAGATCGAATCGGTTCCCCACAGCACGTTGTTTTCGCCCACGTATTTGAACAGCTTGCCGAGCACATGGGCGGCCTGGCCGGGGTCTCGCATCAGCAGCTTCCAGGTGCTGCCGAGTTCGGCGTAAACATTGCTGTTCGGCGGAATTCCATTGTCCTGGACGCTCTTGATGAGCGAGTCCACACCTGCCGAAGCGTTATTGGGATCGTACGGCCCTTCCTTGCGTTTCGGCTCGTAGCCCGAGTGATAGACTATAAAGGCGACGTCCGGAAAGCGCTTGGCCACCACGCCGATATCGCGGCAGGTCGAATGCGTATAGTCGAGGCCGAACAGGGGAAGCCCTTTGTGTATGCAAATCACTTTCACGCCCAGACTGCGCGCTTTTTCGATGAAGGGAATCCCGACGTTCGGATCGTCGAGCCAATATCCTTTTCCCGAAGGTCCCCACTGGGTATAGGTTTTCCAGGCGGCGACGCCGTATTTTTCCTTTTGCACGGACATCGCATCGATTTCACCCGGCAGATTGGGACGGACCAAACCGTGGATCAGCAGCCGGTGCGAGTCTTTCAGGGCGTCCACCGTGGCCCGCGTGGCGGCGGCGTCTTCGATGGTCAAGGGATCGTCGCCCGGGGCTGCCGGGACGGCGGAGAGGACCGCCATGGTGGTGTCGCTGTCCAGGAATACTTCGCGGATGAAATGTTCCGCCGAGAAGCACTCGATGGCGCCGTCGCCGCAATCGGCCTGCGGAAAGAAGCGGAGGCTATACGTCCAGCGGTTGGTCGGTCTTCGCCACGGCCCCTTGGGATTCACGTGGTGTCCCTGAATGTCAAAGATGAACTCCTTTCCGCCCAAAGCCGCTTGGGCCAGCTCCGGTTCGTAGGCCGCTTCTAGCGGGA
>NZ_JBDIVO010000125.1:0-11889 GCF_039794385.1 Methylocaldum sp.
CAACTTTCGTCGAGGTGCCGGGTTTGTCCGATGAACTCTGCGGTCGGTTCCGGCCGGGACATTTCCGAGGTGTCGCCACTATCGTCAGCAAGCTCTTCAACCTGGTGCAGCCCGACATCGCGCTGTTCGGCGAGAAGGATTATCAGCAGCTGTTGATAATCCGCCGCATGGTGGCGGATCTCGATTTTCCCGTGCGCATTCGCGCCGTCCCGACCATCAGAGAGCCGAGCGGATTGGCGATGAGTTCTAGAAATGCGTATCTCACGAGCGAGCAGAAGGAACAGGCGGCTATCTTGTATCGCTGCCTTTGCCTCGCGGCGGAGGCAATTTGCAGGGGCGATAGCGATTTCGACCGTATCGAACGGCAGCAGATCGAAACCTTGCAAGCCGCCGGATTTCGTCCGGATTATTTCAGCATCCGGCGCGAATCCGATCTGGTACCGGCAGGACAGGACGATTCCCGTCTCGTCATACTGGCAGCGGCCTGGCTGGGCAAAACTCGCTTGATCGATAACGTTCGGCTGACGCGCTCCTAATGAATGGGAGCGCTAATTCTTTCCGTTCAAGGCGGTCGTGATGATGTCGCTATTGACGAATCGGCCGGCTTCGGTTCGGACGAATTCCTCGAACTCCCGTGCCACTGCGGACAGGCGTTTGCCGGCCCGATGCACGATGTACCATTGGCGCATGATGGGAAACGATTCCGCATCTAAAACGACCACCCGGCCGTCTTCCAGTTCGCGTTCTACGGTATGTATTGAAACAATGCCAAGCCCGAGTCCTTCTTCCACGCCCTGTTTGATGGCGCCGTTGGTGTTCATTTCCATGCTGGCGGAAATTTGCACGCCCTTTTCCGACAAGAAGCGCTCGACCGCATTGCGGGTGCCGGATCCCTGCTCCCGCATGAGGAAGGTTTCATGATTCAGTTCGCTCAACGGAATGCTCTTTTGGCCCGCCAACGGATGATTGGCGGGGGCGATGACGACCAAGGGGTTGTCCATAAATGCTTCTGCCGTCAAGTCCTGATCCTCCGGCGGCTGCCCCATCAGTACGATGTCGGCCTCATTGTCGTCGAGTTGCTGGAGCAGCCCTTTGCGGTTGGTGACTTTAAAGCTGACCTTAACTTTCGGATAACGCCGGCAAAAATCGGCCAAAAGGCGGATAGCGAAATAATGAACGGTACTGGCAACCGACACGGCCAAACGCCCGCCTTCCGTGCCTTTCAGTTCCTCGATCAGTTGTTCGGCTTCTTCCAATTGCAACGAGATGGTGCGGCTCAGCCGATATAGTTCTTCCCCGGCCCGGGTCAGGTAAATTTTTTTGCCCAACCTCTCGAATAACGGCAAACCGATGACATCCTCGAATTGTTTGATTTGCATCGAAACGGCAGGTTGCGTCAGATAAAGCTCCTCCGCCGCGCGGGTGAAGCTCAGGCGGCGTGCCACCCTCTCAAAGACTTTTAACTGCCGAAGTGTAATGTTCATGCTTTCGCGCCAACAGGCAATCTATAAAGAATTATTTATCTTGAAAGTATGGACTCATTGATTCTTCTTATGCAATATCCTCAGGCCGGTGTTCAGTCGTGATCTTAAATTCAGCAAGGGTAGCGCAGAGCTTCGACGTGGCGGCAGTCTGCCACCGTCGTTCCGTGCACTATGGTTGAATTAGGCGTTTTCAGGGGGCGGCGGTGATGAGGTGGTTGGTCGATATCGCTTTTTGCCCGTACTGCGTCGTCGCCGCTTGCATCGGGTTGGATGCAGTCTGCCGTGAATTTAGGGTGGCCTCGTGGTCCATACATGCGCCCGTGCGGTTAGAATAACGAAATAGGAGGAGGCTCTCATGTCCAAGAAACATCCCGTCATCGCTGTCACCGGTTCGTCGGGTGCAGGTACGACTACCGTAAAACAGGCGTTCGAGCATTTGTTCTTTCGGCTGAACATTGAGCCGGCGGTGGTGGAGGGTGACAGTTTTCACCGTTACGACCGTGCCGAAATGCGTAGCCATATCGCCAATGCTCAAGCGGAGGGCCGGCATTTCAGTCACTTCGCCGTCGAGGCGAACTTGCTCGAGGATTTAGAAAGCTTGTTCCGGCAGTACAGCGAAACTGGCACCGGCAAGCGTCGCTATTACATCCACAACGAGGAAGAAGGCCAGCGTCTGGGGGGGTACAAACCGGGTACC
The DNA here is from genome assembly GCF_039794385.1 of Methylocaldum sp. NCBI lineage: Bacteria > Pseudomonadati > Pseudomonadota > Gammaproteobacteria > Methylococcales > Methylococcaceae > Methylocaldum > Methylocaldum sp. The sequence continues at coordinate 2,182 of NZ_JBDIVO010000125.1, forward strand.
TTCACGCCGTGGGGCGATATTCCCGGGGGAACCGACTTATTGTTTTATGAGGGATTGCACGGCGCTGTGAAGAACGAGGTCGTGAATATTCCGCAATATGCGGACCTCTTGGTGGGTGTGGTCCCCATCGTCAATCTGGAATGGATTCAGAAAATCCACAGGGATACTGCGGAACGCGGCTACAAGCCGGAGGACGTGACCGATACGATTCTGCGACGCATGTACGATTACGTGAAGGTCATCACTCCGCAGTTCTCCCAGACGGATATCAATTTTCAGCGAGTGCCTCTGGTCGATACCTCGAACCCATTCATCGCACGTGACATTCCGTCGCCGGACGAAAGCCTCGTGATTATCCGCTTCAAGAATCCACGCAAGTTCAACGTAGATTTCCAAAATCTTTTGTCGATGATCAAGGACTCGTTCATGTCCCGCTACAACTCGATCGTCGTGCCCGGCGGCAAGATGGGGCTGGCCATGGAAATCATTTTCCGCCCCATTCTCGAGCGGATGATGGAAGAGAAGAAAAATGCTTGACCGAGGCCGAACATGCGACAAGGCGGCTTTTTCAAGGCCGCTGTAAATTCGCGTATGCGAGCATCAGCCACTTGACTCCGGATTCGGCAAAATTCACCTGAACCCTGGCTTGATTGCCTTCCCCCTCGTACTGAAGGATAACGCCTTCCCCGAATTTTGCGTGGCGAACACGCTGTCCCAGCTTAAAAATACCGTTATTGTCGGTGGTGCTGGTTGACGGCTGTGAGGAAATCATGGGTCGGCCGATGCTTCCGCGCATGCGGACTTCCTGAAGATGTTCGGACGGAATCTCCCGTAGGAAACGCGAGGGGCGGGGATAGGTTTCCTTGCCGTACAACCTCCGGGCTTCGGCATAGGTGAGGTAAAGTTTGCGCTTCGCGCGGGTGATGCCGACGTAGCAAAGGCGGCGCTCTTCTTCCAGGCGTCCCGGTTCTTCCAGCGATTGCAGGCTGGGAAACAATCCTTCCTCGAGTCCAGCGATGAACACCAATTCGAACTCCAGTCCCTTGGCCGCATGCAGGGTCATGAGCTGAACGCAGTCCTCGAACTCGTCGCTTTGATTCTCCCCGGCCTCCAGCGCGGCGTGGGACAGAAACTGGTCGAGCTTTGAAAGCTCCGTATCCAGTTGCGGCTCGTATTCGAACTGGCGGGCGGCGTTGACCAATTCGTCCAAGTTCTCGATTCGCGCTTCGGCCTGTTCGCCCTTTTCCTTTTCATAATGGGCTCGGAGACCCGAGGTGGGAATAACATGCTGCACCTGTTCCCAAAGAGAAAGCTCGGCCGTGTCTCGGGTCATGGTCTCAATCAGTTGCAGAAAGCCGGCTAAGGGATTCCTGGCGCGGGTGGGCAACGCGGCGTCGCGGCCGAGCATTTCCGCCGCCTGCCAAAGAGAGCAGCGCTCCGAGCGGGCTAAATCACGGATCAAGTCGAGTGTCTTGGCGCCGATGCCGCGCACGGGCGTATTGACGACTCGTTCGAAGGAGGGGTCGTCATGGCGGTTGGCGATCAGGCGGAGATAAGCGAGAGCGTCCTTGATTTCCGCCCGTTCGAAGAAGCGAAGTCCGCCGTAGACCCGATAGGGAATTCCCATGGCCAGCAATTTCTCTTCAAACTGGCGGGATTGAGCGTTGGAGCGGTAAAGGATTGCCGCATCTCGGCGGGCGTTACCTTCTTGCCCCCACTGCTTTATCCGCTCGGCCACGAAATAAGCCTCTTCCTGCTCGTTGAAGGCGGCATATACCGAAATCGGCTCGCCGATGCCGCCGTCGGTCCATAGGGTTTTTCCGAGTCGGCCTTCGTTATTCGCGATGAGGGCGTTCGCGGCATTTAATATGTTGCTGGTGGAACGGTAGTTCTGCTCCAGCCGAATCAGACGGTGACTTGGATAATCCTTCTGAAATTTATGGAGATTCTCGACTTTCGCACCGCGCCAGCTGTAGATGGACTGATCGTCATCGCCAACGACGAACAGATTCTCGCGCTCGCGGGTGAGAAGCCGCAGCCAGGCGTACTGAATTCGGTTGGTGTCCTGGAATTCGTCTACTAGTACGTGATGGAAACGGCGCTGGTAATGATCCAGCACTTCGGGTGTATCCCGCAGGAATTCGTGGGCGCGCAACAGCAATTCGGCAAAATCGACCAGGCCCGACCGCTCGCAGAGTTCCTCGTAAGCCAGATAGATGCGCTGCATCTGTTTTTGGAATGGATCGTACGACTCCGGCAGGTGACGGGCTCGGCGTCCTTCTTCTTTGTGGGCATTGATGAACCATTGTACGTGGCGTGGCGGCCAACGGGCCTCGTCCAGGTCGAGACTCTTGAGCAGACGACGGATGAGCCGATGCTGGTCGTCCGAGTCGAGGATCTGGAAGGCATCTGGCAATCCCGCTTCCTTGGCATGACGGCGCAACAGGCGGTGCGCGAGTCCGTGGAAGGTGCCGACCCATAAGTTTTGAGCGGATATGTTCAGCAGACTTTCGATACGTCCGCGCATTTCGCTCGCCGCTTTGTTGGTGAACGTGACTGCCAGGATGCCGTGGGGCGACGTGCCTTCCACCTGCATCAACCAGGCGATGCGATGTACGAGTACGCGGGTCTTGCCGCTTCCGGCGCCGGCCAATACCAGAAGGGCCGGAGTGGGCGAAGTTACCGCCTCTCGCTGAGCCGGATTCAGGGGATCGATAATCGGGGTAATGTCCATGGTGCTATTTTAATGGAATCAGCTTGCGCGATTGATATGAAGCTTGCACAATCGCACTCTCTTTGAGAGAGGAGGTTAGCGATGAGTTTCGATATAAAAAAAATGACTAAACGCGAGCTCAACGTCGGGCTTAAAGACCAGAAAATCCGTTACGGTGTCGGCGCCGCACTGGCGCTAGTCTCGGTATTTCTGGCCAATATCCCGCTGTTGATCGTAGGCGGTATTCTATTGGCTTCTGCTCGTCTTCGCTGGTGCCCCGTCTATTCCGGGCTCGGTAAGAACACGGTAGATCCGACTGAAGAGCAAGCTAGTTCCACCAGTTCTCAGACGGATCATTAAACCGGCTTTCATCGACTGGACCTCGTCGGTCCCAGTGCTACACGGCGCAGGGAAGCGCCGAAATACTCGCCTTCTGCCTTGTCGCGCGCAGCGCCAAGTTGTCTTTGAATAGTCATGTTCGGTAACTCGCCGGCGCTTGAGTCCGCTGCCGAATCCGTCTCCTCCCGTCTCCAACGATAGACAATTCGGGAAAGAATTCATCGTAATCAGTCTAAGTTTCGAGCTGAACTTCACGTAAGAATTTTACGTGGAGATTTAATAACGAACGATGAATTTATTGGGGTTGCATGTTGCGTATCCTTAAAGGCTTTATCGCTGTTTTTTTTCTATTTGGGGTTCCGAGTCTCCTTCCGGGATCTATAGTGCGAGATTCCGTCTTTGTTGTCCGGCTTCTGTTTGAAAACCCGCCGACCACTCTGCCGGTTCCCGTCGCCGGTGTTAAACCACGAAATCTGCAAGATACATGGGGAGCGATAAGAAGCGGCGGCCGAACGCATGAGGGGATTGACATCTTCGCTCCCAAAGGAACCTCTGTCCGTTCGACTACGCACGGGATTGTTATGAGAGTCGGACAGAATCGATTAGGCGGGAATGTCGTCTCGGTGTTGGGGCCCGGCCGTCAGGTTCACTATTACGCTCATTTCGAACGTGTGGCACCGATCCGGGTAGGGGATATCGTATGGCCAGGCGATCTTTTGGGTTACGTAGGGAATACGGGTAACGCTCGCACTACGCCGAGCCACCTTCACTATGGCCTCTATCTTCCAGGGGGTAGAGCTATCAATCCATTTCCTCTGCTCGCCGGAAATTAGCCTTCGGTGTCGTTTCGCGTGTGCCGCGTTGTCGTTCAGGGGCAAGCGATTCTTAATATAAAGAAGCTTGGTCAACGTTTGCATCTATCGATCATTATAGTTTCTTGTGAGGAATCAATATTTATATAATTTTGATTATTGTAAACGTAAAGTGGCGTAATATGATGGAACCGCTGGCGATCATTAGTCGGTTGATACCCGCGGGAGGTTTAAATGATTGTGATGACTTGGGTTGAGCTTCTGTTAACTGGCTTGCTTGTGGCTTCCGTAGCCTTTTCGATTGGTTTCTGTATCAACAACTACGCAAACGTTAATAAAGAGGGGAGCATCGGATTTATGAAGAAGGCGACGAAATGAGTTTGCTTTCTCCGGGGCTTTTGCAGCCCTGGGGCGATGTTTTCCGATTCGTGCATGATCGATTTTTGTAATTTTCCGGGGGATGGTGGTCGTTAGGCCTATTCCTCGGAAAAGCTTCTCCACTCCGGAATGATCTTTTTCGTCATTGTCTGATCTAGTCGCCGCCAGCGACGCCGATTTCATTCAACTTCATCTGCAAATTTTTCGATGGATAGAGGCATTGCCTCTATCCACGACAGAACTCTATTCCCTTCATGGCGCGTATCCCAACCGATCAACGAGTTTGGCGTGACGGGTTTCGAGCAATATCGACCTTCGGGTTGGATCGCCGATCAAGCCCGTTTTTGCCGCGCTCGCGCAGTGAAAACTGACAATCCGCTGATTCACGGTTTCTCGTCGAGTTCATCGAGCACCGAAGTCTCTCTCGGTGTATGTAACAAATTGTTGATTATTAAAAAGAACCTTCCAGTCGAGGCGCCTTCGTCGAGGTTGGTTTCGACTATGCCATTGCCCCGAAAAAATATTCAAGGATCTTGCTTGACTTGGTTGCAGATGATTTCTATATTCCATTCAGGTGGTAATAAGTGGAAAAAAATGGAGCCCAATGGAAGTAGGGGGATTTCTTGTTTCGAGGCGTTAACTCCATCAATCTCGACGAAAAAGGTCGTCTGGCCATGCCTACGCGTTATCGAGCGGAGTTGCATGAGAATTGTGACGGCCAATTGGTGGTTACGGTCGGTCTGGACAAATGCCTCATGCTCTACCCGCTTCCCGAGTTTGAAGAGATTGAGCGCAAGCTGGTGAAGCTTCCTTCTCTAAATAAACAGGCAAAGCGTTTGCAGCGCCTGTTGATCGGCCATGCCACCGAGTGTGAGATGGATGGCCAGGGACGGTTCCTGGTTCCCGAGCCTTTGAGGAAGTTCGCCGGATTGGAAAAGCGTGTGGCGCTGATCGGTCAAGGTAATAAATTCGAGATTTGGGACGAGGATTCCTGGAATGCCTCTCGTGACGAGTGGATCGAAGAGGAGCGCCTGGAGAGCCTGGAGGACTTGTCGCCCGAGTTGGGATCTTTGGCGCTGTGAGTCAGGAAGATCGGGCGCACCGGCCGGTCATGCTGCGTGAGGTGCTGGATGGTTTGGCACTGAAGGCTGACGGCTTGTATGTCGACTGCACGTTCGGGCGTGGCGGACATAGTGGAGCAATCCTCGAGAGCTTGGGGCCGGAAGGAAGACTGCTGGCTTTGGACAAAGATCCCGAAGCCGTAGCCTCCGAAGAGGCCCAGCGGCTTATGACGGATCCGCGGTTTGCCCTCGAATACGGCAGTTTTGCGAGTCTGCGCGAATTTGTACAGCTCCGCGGATGGTCAAGTCATGTCGCCGGAGTGTTGATGGATTTAGGCGTGTCTTCGCCTCAGTTGGATGAGGCGGGCCGGGGATTCAGTTTTATGCGCGACGGTACTTTGGATATGCGCATGGATACCGGCCGAGGCATGACGGCGGCCGAATGGCTCGCGGGTGCGTCCGAGAGCGAGCTGGTCAGCGTGCTTCGGGATTACGGCGAGGAGCGTTATGCCCGGCGCATCGCCGGGGCGATCATCGAGAGGCGCTCGAAAAGCCCGATCGTATCCACGGGCGAATTGGTCGAGCTCATCGAAAAGGCCGTTCCCACGCGAGAAAGAGGCAAACATCCGGCGACGCGGAGTTTCCAGGCGATCCGCATCTTCATAAACAGAGAGCTGGAGGAGCTTGAGCAGGGACTGCGGCAAGCCATGGATGTACTAAAGCCCGGCGGGCGGTTGGTGGTCATAGCTTTTCATTCATTGGAGGACCGGATCGTGAAGCGATTTATGCGTGATGAGGAGCGCGGAGGGGCGGTGCTCTCGCATTTTTCCTTGCACCCTACCGAGCCTGGAAGGCTGAAGCGCATCGGTAAAGCTCGCATGCCGGAGCCGGAGGAAGTTCGAAGCAATCCGCGTGCTCGAAGTGCGGTCCTGCGCGTGGCGGAGCGCATCCAATCATGAGATTTCTGCTGATGTTGCTTGTGGTGGCCGTGGCCTCTGCCTTGGGTGTTGTGTACACCAAGTATCGCTCGAGGATGTTGTTCGCCGAGGTTCAGCAGCTCGAGCAGGAGCTGGACGCCTATGACGAGGAATGGGGACAGTTGCAGCTCGAGCAAAATACGTGGGCCGAGCATAGCCGTATCGAGAGGCTGGCGCACGGCCGCTTGGGCATGATGTTGCCTGCTAGAGAATCAATCATTTATATCAAACCTTAGACGTCGCGCCGAAATATGTTGATTATCCAACCCAGGCCGGTAAATGAGGCAGACTACAGCGGTCGCTGGTATTTTCTGTTGATCGTTATGCTGGTCGCCATGACGGGTTTGATCGGACGCGCCGTTTACCTACAGGTGTTGGATCGACAATTCTTAAAACGTCAAGGCGATCTGCGTCACGTCGGGATATTACCGGTGCCGGCGCACCGGGGGCGGATTTTTGATCGTAACGGAGAGTTGCTGGCCATTAGCACGCCGGTCAAATCCATCTGGGTCAATCCGAAGGAGTTCCGCGAGGCACAGATTCCGGCGGACAAGCGCAAAGCCTTGGCGGATCTTCTAGGCCTATCGTCCGGCGCGCTCGAGAAACACGTCGGAAGCGACGAGCATCGCAGTTTCGCTTATCTGAAGCGAAGGATAAGCCCAGAATTGGCCGACCAGGTGATTGCGCTGGGCATCGCGGGTGTTTATTCGGAGCGCGAATATCGTCGGTACTATCCCACCGGAGAAGTGGCTGCTCACCTGGTCGGCTTTACCAATATCGATGACAAGGGCCAAGAGGCGATGGAATTGGCCTACGACGATTGGCTGAAGGGCGTGGAGGGCGCCAAGCGGATAATCCGTGACGGCAAGCGGCGCGTCATCGAAGACTTGGAAAGCATCAGGCCGCCGGTACCCGGCAAGGATCTTGCTCTGAGCATCGATCAGCGCCTGCAATATTTAGCGTATCGAGAACTCAAGAAAGCCGTACTTCAGCATCAAGCGCGCTCCGGCTCTTTGGCGTTGCTGGATACTCAGACGGGTGAAGTGTTGGCGATCGTCAATCAGCCTTCCTACAACCCCAACAGCCGTACTCAGGTCAAGGGCAGTGCGTCGCGCAACCGGGCGATCACCGATATTTACGAGCCGGGTTCGACGATGAAACCGTTTGTTGTGGCCCTGGGCCTGGAGCTCGGACTGTACCGCCCCGATACCGTAATCGATACGGCGCCGGGTACGATGCGCGTGGGACACAACATCGTCAAGGATATCCACAACTATGGCGTTCTCGATGTTGCGCATGTCCTTCAAAAGTCGAGCAACGTGGGCGTCACGAAGATCGCGCTCAACTTGCCTTCGAAAAAGTTCTGGGCGTTCTATAACAATCTAGGTTTCGGCCAACCTTTGGAGACCGGTTTTCCCGGTGAGGCCAATGGTCGCCTTGCGGACTATCAAGGCTGGAGTCCGTTCGAACAGGCGACCTTGTCCTTTGGTTATGGCGTATCCGCCTCGACGTTACAGCTCGCGAGAGCTTACCTGTCCTTGGCCAATGACGGGGTGATGCCCATGGTAAGTCTGGTCAAGCGAAACAACTCACCCGAATTGCATCGGATCATGTCGGCCCAGACCGCTGGCGGCGTGCGCGCAATGCTGGAGCAAGTCGTGACCCGTGAAGGGACCGCGCTGAAGGCTGCCATTCCAGGCTTTCGCGTGGCCGGCAAGACCGGGACGGTCAAGAAAAGCGGGGTGGGCGGCTACTCATCTTCGCGTTATTTGTCGGTTTTCGCGGGAATGGCGCCCGCAAGCAAGCCACGCCTAGTCATGGTGGTCATGATCGATGAGCCGTCAGCAGGCGAGTATTACGGCGGAGCGGTGGCCGCGCCTGTTTTCTCGCGTGTCATGGAGGGGGCTTTGCGATTGTTGAACATCGCCCCGGATCAGGGAGATATCATGCCAATCCTCGCCGCGCAGCAGGATGAGCCCGCATGACGACCGTCGAAACACAGATTCGGGCGCACAGGCTGGATGCCTTATTGTCCGGCTTTGTCGATGCTCCCGTTTCGCGTTCGGTTGAGGTCGGCGGACTCAGTCATGACAGTCGGCGCACTCGTCCAGGCGATCTTTTCGTGGCGCTGGCGGGACACCGTTCGCATGGCATGCACCATGCCGAACAGGCGATTCGGCAAGGTTGTTCGGCCATCATTTATGATCCTGCGGATGACGGCGATGTCTTGGCACGGGGTATTGCCGGAATGCCCTGCATGCCGGTCGAGTCGCTCGACCAAAAAATCGGCTTTATCGCGGATCGTTTTTTCGGCGAGCCGTCCGCGTTCTTGGACATTGTCGGCATTACCGGCACCAACGGCAAAACCTCGTGTAGCCACTTCCTCGCCGATGCACTTTCGGCTAAAGCGCCGGCTGCCGTAATCGGAACTCTGGGCTGGGGGGTGCCCGGCTCACTCGAGATTACTCACCACACCACGCCGGACGCCATCGAAGTTCACGATCTTTTGGCTCGCCTGCACGGCCAAGACGTCAAGTTCATAGCCATGGAAGCCTCGTCCCACGGCCAGGTTCAGGGTCGACTCAACGGCGTCCGTTTCAAGGGGGCGCTATACACGAATTTCAGCCGTGATCATCTGGATTACCACGGTACGATGGATGCCTATCTGGAAGCAAAGTTACGTCTTCTGGCTTGGCCGGGGCTCGAATTCGTGGTTTTCAACGCCGATGATCCGACCGCCGACGCCATTTTGAGCCGGGCACCATCTCATCTAAAATTGGTCGCTTTTAGTTCGCGCGAGCGAAAAATCGAATCTGGAGCCGTGGTCTCCGTAAGCGTCGTACATCAAGATTCGCGAGGAATTGCTTTTCAGGCACGGTATCGTCAGCAGCTTGCCGATGTGTTCGCACCGGTCTACGGCGATTTCAACGTGGAAAATCTGGCTGCTTCCTTGGCCGTTTTGCTTGGTTTGGGTTGGGAATTGCCCGAAGCAGCGGAACTGCTCAAGAATGTTCGCCCCGTGCAGGGACGCATGGAACGATTTTCCGAGCAAGGGCGGACCGCTGTCGTGGATTACGCCCATACCCCCGATGCCCTTGCCAGTGTTTTGCGGAGCTTGCGTCGGCATTGCGAAGGCAAGTTGTGGGTGGTTTTCGGGTGTGGCGGCGACCGCGACCGCGGCAAGCGGCCGCTGATGGGTGCCGTCGCAGAAGATCTGGCCGATGGCGTCATATTGACCGATGACAATCCCCGCTCCGAGAATGGCGACCAGATCATCCAGGATATTCGGTCCGGTTGTCGTCTCGGTAATACCGTCACGATCCGCGATCGCCGTGAAGCCATCGCCTGGGCACTCGAACGGGCGGCTGTCGGCGACATCGTTCTGGTAGCTGGAAAAGGACACGAAGACACCCAAGAAATTCAAGGCC
>NZ_JBDIVO010000126.1:0-11851 GCF_039794385.1 Methylocaldum sp.
CCTGCTGAACCGCTTAAAGCGTTTTCATCTCGCTCGTACGGCAAAACAGGCTTGGCGGACGTCGTTGGCGCCTTCGGCTAGGGTAGATCGATTCAAGCTTTCGTAGGTCGGCAATCCTTTCCCAATCGCAAACGGTGTCTTCGGGAGCGCCGAAGCCACCCTTCCGACGAACCCGTTGGCCCAACGGCGGCGTCGGGAAGGGTCGCGACTAAAGCGACCGTTTGCGATTGGAAGGGATTCCCGACCTACTCGCCAGTGCCCGTACAGTAGATATGAAAACGCTCTAGCCAGCGACTTTATCGCTGAAAGGAAACTCACTTCATCCGACCACGCGCGGTCTTCAACCCGGTATCTACTTGTTGTCCGTTGAAACGGATTGCAGTCCCGGTCCGTTTCGATTTCAGGCTTCCACACGTCGGCTACAGATTCGAGGTTGCTCGAAGGTCGGAAGCCAGCTCAACGTCGTGGCGCCCATGGATTTCAACAGAGTCACGAATACCTCGGTGGATATTTTCGGACGCGCGCTTCCAACAGCCTGGAATTCCGCGGTTCCCTGATTGTCATACTGTTTCACGGCTGGTGAACCGTGTCCCAGTAGGGTTGCGATATCTCGCCAGGAACTCTGTTGTCTCTGTTCTAAGGAGCTGAACATGACTAGCAACTCTCTCGCCTTCCCACTTCGATTCTCCAGACTTGCATTTTCGGGCGCCTCCCTGGGTAGAACCCTGCTCAAGCGGTTGCGCGACACCGTGATCGGTGTTCCGGTCGCGGTCCTGCTTTTCACCCTGCAGCTAAACCACGCTGTCGCAGCACCGGCGGAGACCACTTCCTCCGGCTCGACAACAGTGCGGCTTGCGCCAGAGTTTGTGCAGGCGCTGAATGATCTCGGGGTCACGCCCGACGCCATATCACCGGCCCAGTTGCGGATGAACTCGGACGGGGTACGGGCCATCTTTCCGATTACAACGGGCGTGGTGGACCTCGAGCCTGTGCGCGCCGAGATAGACCACTCGGGCGGGCTCTCGCTCACGGCTGGCGACACCCGCGTGGAGCTTTCCAGCTTTATCATCGATCTGACCGGAGACCGGCCCGTCTTGACCGGTCTGGTGGTGGCGAACGACGATCTGGTTGCGCGCCTGCCCCTGTTCGACCTTTCCCTGGAGGCCGCGAAAGTCGATAGCGGCGACGATGTCCTAACGGTGGAGGAGGTCAAGGTCACCCTATCGGAGGAAGCCGCCAGTGCGCTGAACCAGCAGTTCGGCGTCCAGGCTTTCACGAAAGGCTTTCCGATCGGTCAAGCTAACGTGCGCGCCGTTCTCGAATCTGAGGACTAGACATACGGCACATCCGCTGACAGGCGGGTTCGCCGGGGGTTCAAACAGCCGGATCAGCGATGATTCGGCTGTTTTCTTTCTGTAAAAAGGGAAAGGGGATAGGCTTTGCCACCGAGCATTCGGGGAAACTAGGACGGTAGATTCGAGTTCCGATGCTGCCGCAAGGTGCTGAAGTGCCGAGGTCAGCAATCGACCGGTTTGAACCATCCAATCCACGTGAGTTGACTGTGGCAGAGCAACGTCCACTTCCTCCGACCGCGAGTGGTTTTCCACGAGGCATGTCGTCCCGACAAGGGAATTGCTGCATTCCCGGCCCAACTTGATTTCAATCCTTCTACACGTCGGCTACAGCGGCTCGACGAGCGGCACGCCGTATTCCTTCAACAACTTGTTGACTTGGCCGCGCTTCCTTGCCAGCGCTTCATCGAGCGCGGCCCGCAACGGCTCGTCGCCTTTTCGCACGCCCATCGCGATCGAAAATTCGAACGGCTGCGCTTGCGCCTCGCCGGGCGTCGGCAGGGGTACGACCTCTAGCTTGACCGGCTGGCGTTTGGCGAAGTAGCCCGCCAGCGGTCCCCAGGCGATGGCGACATCGACCTCGCCTTGGGCGACCGCCTCGATCAGGCGTGCCGGCGGATTGGGTTTCCGATAGTCGCCGTAAATGCTGTAGCCGACCACGTTCCGGATGATGCCGCGCCGTGCCAGGGCTTCGGCCGGGGGCGGATTGCTGTAGTCGTCGCCGATGAAGTGAAGACCGATCCTGAGCGTCCGAAGTCGCGGATCGTCGAGCGAACGCGGCGCGTAGCCGGCGTTCTTGCGGTATACCAGGGCGTAGCTGGAGCGGTAGTACGGTCGGGTCGTCAGGGCCATTTCGAATCCGCTAGGCACGCCCATGACCAGGTCGCAGCGCCCTGCGCTCAGCGTGTTCCGAAAGAAGCCACGGCGCTGTGCCCACCAGGTGTACTCCAGCTTGCGGCCGAGTTCGCGGGCCATGATCTTCGCCAGGCGATTCTCGAAGCCTTCGCCGCGCTGGTTGGAGAAGGGCAGGTTGTTGGGATCGGCGCAAATCCGCAGGATTTTCGTCCCTTCAGCGGCATAGGCGCTCGCGGCGACGCTCAGCGACAAACACAATGCCATCCGGCGCAAGCCTCCGATCATGGCTGCTCCTCCGGCAGCGCGAAGACGTATAAGGTGCCGCCTTCGCCCGTGACTTTGGGCAAGTCCTGCATCGCCCCGACGAAACCCAGTGCGCCGTACGGAACCTTGGGGTCCAACTCGCCCGACACCACCGCGCCGGACCAGCCGCCGACGCCCGCCAGCACCGCGACATATTGTTTGCCATCGGGGCCCCGGTAGGTGATGGGCTGGCCGATCACGCCGGAGCCGGTCCGAAACTTCCACAACTCCCGGCCGGTCTTTGCGTCCACCGCCTTGAACCAGCGGTCCATGGTCCCGTAGAACACCACATCGCCCGCCGTCGCCAGGGCGCCGCTCCAGGCCGGAAACGGCTCGTCGATGGCCCACACTTTCTTGTTCTGGACCGGGTCCCAGGCGGTAAAGAAGCCGCGGTTGCCGCCCGGTCCCGCCTTCATCGCGACTTCGGCGCCCACATAGGGCGTTCCCGCGATATAGCCCACTTCCATGGTTTTCATGTCGAAACAGAGGTTGTTGTGGGGCACGTAAAGAAAGCCCGTGCGCGGCGAATAAGCCATGGGCTGCCAGTCCTTGCCGCCCGGCGGGGCGGGGCAGATATCCTTCACGAACTTGCCGAGTTGCGGACCCTTTTCCAGAGCTAATTCCGCCTGACCGGTCTTCACATCGACGCGCTTGACCGTGTTGGTATAGACGAACGGCTCGGCGGAAATGATTTCGCCGGTCAGCCGGTCCATCACGTACATGTAGCCGTTGCGGTCGGCATGCACCAAGACCTTGCGATCCTGGCCGCCGATATTCAGGTCGAGTAGCACGTTCTCGTTGATGCCGTCGTAGTCGTAGAGATCGTGCGGATTCCACTGGTAGGCCCAGCGCGCCATGCCGGTGTCGGGATCGCGGGCGAACACCGAAGAGGTCCATTTGTTGTCGCCGGGGCGTTGCACGGCATTCCAGGGGCCGGCGTTGGAGGTGCCGTAATAGATCAGATCGGCTTCCGGGTCGTAGGAAATCCAGCCCCAGACCGTCCCGCCGCCGATTTGCCAGGCCGTCTCGGACGGCCAGGTGGTCGCCCCCAGGTTCTCGCCGGTTACGTAAGGCGGCTTGAAATCCGGTCCGATCAATACGTCCTTGTCCGGCCCCGTGCTGTACGCCCGCCAGAGGATCCGGCCGTTACGGGTATCGAGCGCGGTGATCCAGCCGCGCACGCCCATCTCGCCGCCGCTGTTGCCGACCAGAACCTTGTTCTTCACCACGATGGGGGCCATGGTCATGGTTTCGCCCATGGCGATTTCGCCCAGCTTGGTTTTCCACGCTTCCTTGCCGGTGGCCGCATCGACCGCCACGGTATGATTGTCCAGCGTGTTGAAGAAGATTTTTCCCTCGGCGTAGGCCGCCCCGCGGTTCACCACGTCGCAACAGGCCACGCCTTGCGCGGCTCGGCTGGGGTTCGGCTTGTACACCCACTTGATCGCGCCGGCCTGATTCAAGTCCAAGGCGTAGAGAAGATTGGGCCAGGGGGTGACGAGGTACATCGTATCCTTCACGACCAGCGGCGCCGCCTCGTGGCCGTTGAGCACTCCGGTCGAAAACACCCAGGCGACGCGGAGCTGTTTGACGTTGCCGGCGTTGATCTGATCCAGGCCGCTGAAGCGGGTATTGGCGTAATTCTTGGCGGCCATCACCCATTGGCCGTCGTCCTGAGAAAGGCGGACGACCTCGTCCGAAGCCGGGGCATTCGCCAGCCATCCCGAACAGGCGGCAGAAATCAGCAAACACAGCATCGATCGGATCATCCGGTCTCTCCTCCAGCTGTAGATCAACAATCCTTTGCCGGAAAGCCGGCTTGTCGACCCGCTGTGTCGGGAAAGGATTCCCGACCTACTTCGGGCGCGACGTTAATCGTAGGTCGGCAATCCTTTGCCGACAAATGCGCCGTGAAAGGATTCCCGACCTACATCGGACGCGGTCCCAGCCATTCAGCGCAGAGTCTGGAGATAGGCGAGCACCGCCTGCAATTCCGGGCCGGAGAGATCCATGGTCGGCATGAAGCAGCCCGGCTTTTGCGCCTGCGCATCCGCGATCCATCCTCCGAGATTGCCCACCGTATTCGGGAGCGTCCCCGCGCCGATGTAACGCCGGCTCATCAGATGGGTCAGGTCGGGACCCAAAATGCCATAGGCAGCGGTTCCGCGGACGGCATGACAGACGCCGCAACGCTCGATGAACACCTGGTAACCCTCACGTTCGAGCTGCGCCACGGAAGGCGCTGCGCCGGCCAGGCAGATCGCGAGCGCGACGAGGTGCTTGAGTACCGTTGCCTTCATCGTTGGGAGCCGCGTCCACGACCCGAATCGGGATGGGCCGGCTTTTCCGTCGAGCCGGCGTCCGGTGCGGGCGCTCCGCCGAGCGTTCGGATATAGGTCACCAGTTGCCAAATGGACTGCGGCGGCAAGGCCCGGCTCCAGGCCGGCATACCGTTGGGACGGCCTTGCGCGATGCTGAGATAGATCGCGGCGGGTTCTCCGCCGTAGATCCAGTCGCGGTCGCTCAAGGGCGGACCCATGCCGCCTCCGCCCAAGGGGGCATGACAACCGCTGCAATTCAGGCTGTCGAACAGCTTTCGTCCCTGCACGATGGCGCCGGCATCGTTCGCGTACGGATTCTCGATCGGCAGTCCGCGCCGCGGGACGATCGGATTGCCGGAGATGGGCACTTCCAGCAATTGGGCGGCGCTGGGGCGATGCAGCGGTCTCGCCCCCCATTCCTGGCCAAATACGGGAAATAACGCCGATGATGCCGCTGCCGCGGCCGAGCTCAACAATACAAGGCGCTTAATGCTTCCCATCTAAAGCGGCCGATAAACGATTGAGGCGGGCGATACCTCAAATTAGACGAAAACGACGCGTCTGTCGTTAGCGGATATTACGTATGATCGAACGCGCCGGCAGGCTGAATCCGCGACTCTTTCTCGATCCGAAGCGGCGGAACTCCCACGATCTCGAAGGTTGCCGAAGCGAGTTCGATGCCGGCCTGTTCGAAGCCCTGGAGGATGTCGCGGCTCAGCGCGTCCTTGGCTTCGCGAATGCCGCGGTCGCGCACGATGAAGCGCACGGTCAGCTCCAGCCAATTATCGGTCAGGCGGTAATAGACCCGCGGCCCGATCTCGGTCGGTTTCAGGAAATAGCGCCGCTGCATCTCTTCCAAGGCCTCCTGCCCGAGCTTATTGGTCGTGATCGTGTGGCGCAGGGCAGCTTCCGTGACGATGCGCTCGGCGCGTTCGCGGTCGGCCCGGTACGGAATCGGGAGGCTCAGTTCTTCCCAAATATAGGGGAAGTCGCGGGTGTAGTTGTAAACCGGCTCGTCGAAAATCCTGGCGTTGCTGACCGTGACCAGACGGCCGGTGTATTCCCGGCTTCGCACCCACATGGCCGGATCGGCAGCCTGCACCGACGGCGGCTGGCCCATTTCCATGATCGTCGTCTGCATGAAGCCCAAGGCCACCACATCGCCGCGCACGCCGCCCATGACGATGCGGTCGCCCACATGGAAGGTCTTGCCTCTCAAGATCACGAAATAACCCGCTGCCGCGGTGACCACCCGCTGCAGGGCGAAAGCGAGACCTGCCGTCACGAGGCCCAAGGCGGTGGCGAGCCGGGTCGGGTCGTTGAACCAGATGGAGGCGAGTCCCAACAACAACAGAAAGGCGGTAATGAGCTGGATCGTTTGGCGCGCCCAGAATTCGGTCTGCTCGTCGGGGCGGCGGCGGAAGATGAATTTCGAGCCCTGACGGATCGCCCATCGCAACAGAAAAATCATGGCGATCAGGAGAAGACTCATCAGGAGCTTCTTGCCGTTCTCGGCATTGATGCCGACCAGCCGAATCCCGAAAATTTCCACGGCCCGGCTAGGGCCCACCAAGCGAATGATTTCATCCATGTCGGCAGTTTCCTGTTCGCCTTTACGGTACCGACCGGCGACGGACGGTTTTTATCCGCATTGGCTCGAATCCGGAAAGACAGAGCCCGATCGCGCAGCCTTTATTCCCCGAACGGCAGTTCCAAGCCCAGCGCCCGCAGCACCACGTCAGCCGCAAGAAACATCCCGAATCCGACCAGCAGAATTCGCAGCACTCGGGGCAGCCAACGGCGAAACAGCGTTTCCGGCCTGGCCCTCCACGGCACTTGCCGGCCGGGCAGCAGCTTATGGATCAGCAGCAGAATCAAGAGAGGCTAGGCCGCGGTCGAGGTCTCGTGTTCGCTGCCGCGCACCCCCGCCAGGCTCGAAGCGCCGCCGGTGTCGATGTTTTGCAGGACGCTGAAGCTGCCGTCGGTTTCCAGAACCACCGCGCCCACTTGGTCGGGCGACGCGATCCCCTGGGTGCGGAGAGCCTGCAGGATTTCTCCCTCGGTAACCCGTTCCGCCTTGAGCGCCGCGTGCAGGAATTGGCCTCGATGGAACAGCAGGCGCGGTTCGTCTTTGACCATACGGCTTACCGTGCTGGACCGGGCCGACAGCCAGGCCAAAGCCCACTGAAGAAAGATGAGCAGGGCGAAGGCCAGCACGCCATCGGCCAAGGTCACGTTCTTCGTCAGCAACACCGTCGCCAAGGTGGAACCCAATGCCACGGTCACCACGAGGTCGAAGGCGTTGAGCTTGGACAGGGTGCGTTTGCCCGAGACCCGCAAAAGCAGCACCAGCAGGACATAGGCGCACACACCCACCACGCCGGTTCTCACGAGACTCATCCAATTGTCGAAAAACATAGTGCCTCCTTGCGGTAAGAAATCCTTAGAAATATTAATCAGGCCCGTAAATACCCTCCTGGTATTTCGGGCCGCCGCCCAGGCCCGGTACACGCCCGGCCTGGGCTCACGCGGCTTGTCGCCGCGCCGGGGCATCCCTGCCCCGGATTAACCCGGCCTATAAATATAGGCCGGGTTAATAACACTGCCGTTCGCCGCGTCGTCGAATGTCCAGGGTGGCGCAATGGAACGAACCGCCGAGCGGCGCATAGCTCGCAAACGAGCAGGGAATCGGCTCGAAGCCGTGCCGTTCCAAGAGCCGTATCATCGACGGCTGGTCTTTTTCGACGATCATTCGCTTTTCGTCGATCGAGAGCACGTTGACGCTCAGCCAACGGCTGGACATGGATACGAGCTGTAGAAACGTGCTCGGCGTCGGATCGGGCTCGGGTGCGACCAGGATATCCCAAGACTTGAGCATCTCCGGAAGCCGGCCGACGTCGACGTATTCCGGATTGACCAGCAACCGGCTTTCCGCCAAAGGCAGAATGGTGGTGTCGATGTGCATGGGTTGCCGGCAGCGGCTTTCGATTTCGTGAACGCGGATAAATGCAACGTCTCTACCGTGATTCATGGGGTTTGCGCACAAGCCTCCGATGCCCTTTCTCGCCGGCCGATTGACATTTCACATTGCCGGAACGGAGGCCGTTCCACTATGCCTTATCGAAGTGACTCGGGCGGCATTGGATTGTTCCCTATGGCGGCATAGGTATCTGCACAATTTGTCACCCGGCACGTAAGGGTGGCTTTGGATGCTTGTGTAGATGCCTTGGTTAGGGCGGGCGGGACTATGTCTTAGCCGCGCGAGGGTTTAGAATCGATTCGGCGCTAACGGCAAGGATCGCCGGCGGGTGTTTCTTTCTCGGAAGTAATTGCACGTCTATCTGACATGGAGGTCCGATGGTGCATTCAATTCTAAACGCTACAGCGGCGGAGGCTCTGGCCATCGCCATTCGCAAACGTGTTCGCGGCGAGGTCCGGTTCGATTTCCGCAGCCGCGCGCTCTACGCGGCGGACGCAGCCGACTACCAGCAGATGCCGATCGGCGTGGTCATTCCGCGCGACGTCAACGACGTGGTCGAGACCGTTGCCGCCTGCCGCAAACACGATACGCCCATCACGACGCACGGGGGAGGAACCCGCTTGGCCGTGCCGTGGCGCAACTCCGTCGTGATCATCGACATGTCCAAGTATCTTCGGGGCGTTCTCGCCATCGACCCCTCACGGCAGCGGGCAGTCGTGGAGCCGGGATGCGCACTCGATTCTCTGCGGAGTAAAGCGGAGGAGCACCATCTGACCTTCGGTCCCGACCCATCGAACCACGTTCACTGCACTCTGGGCGGCATGATAGGCAGCAACGCGTGCGGACTGCACTCGGTCATGGCCGGGCATACCGCCGATAATGTCCACAGGTTGGACATCCTCACTTACGACGGGCTGCGCATGACCGTCGGTCCGACCTCGGAGGAGGATTTGGAGGCCATCATTCGCGGCGGCGGCCGGCGCGGGGAGATCTATGCCGGCCTAAAGGCGTTGCGCGACAAATATGCCGATACGATCCGGGCACGCTTTCCCAAGATTCCGCGCCGCCTCTCCGGCTATGCGATAGATCAATTGCTGCCCGAGAACGGCTTCAATCTCGCTCGCGCACTGGTCGGTACCGAGGAAACCTGCGTTATTGTCCTGCATGCGGAATTGCGCCTGGTGCCGAGCCCGCCCGTGCGCACGCTGCTGGTGCTGGGTTATCCGGACATTTTCCGGGCCGCCGACCACATTGCCGAACTCATGGCGTTCAAACCCATCGGCCTCGAAGGCATCGACGACTCGCTCGTCAGGTCCATGAAGGCCAAACAAATGCGCTTGGAGGAATTGCAACTGCTGCCTGCGGGGCGCGGCTGGCTGATCCTGGAGTTCGGAGGCGAAACTCAGGAAGAATCCGCCGGCAGAGCGCGGCAACTCATGGACGAACTGCGCTGCAAACCAGGGGCTCCGTCCATGAAGCTGCTGGACGATCCTCGCGATGAAGCCCGGATACGGAAGTTCCGGGAGGCCGGACTTACGGCGACTACCCATGGGGCGGGATTGCGGATGGTCCGGCCGATTTGGGAGGATGCGGCCGTGCATCCTCAGGATGTCGGTCCGTATTTGAGGGAATACCGGGCGTTGCTCGATAAATACGGTTATCGCTGTTCTTTGTACGGCCATTTCGGCGAGGGCTGTATCCACTATCGGATCGACTTCATCGCGCACGAACGCATCCGACATTGGAGGGCTTTCGTCGACGAAAAGACGGACCTTGTCGTGCGTTA
This sequence comes from Methylocaldum sp., assembly GCF_039794385.1. NCBI lineage: Bacteria > Pseudomonadati > Pseudomonadota > Gammaproteobacteria > Methylococcales > Methylococcaceae > Methylocaldum > Methylocaldum sp. Next base: position 9,598 of record NZ_JBDIVO010000126.1, read on the forward strand.
CAACGGTTCACTGTCCACCGAACAGGCCGACGAACCGGCACAAGCGGACCTTTTGCCCAAACTGTACGGCGACGCGTTGGTTCAAGCATTCCGCGAGTTCAAGGCGATTTGGGACCCGCAGAACCGGATGAACCCGGGCAGGGTGATGGATTCGTTCTCGTATGCGAGACCATTGCATCTGAGACGGGCGATGTGACTTCTAATGCAGGCTCCGGTTTTGCTGATGCTCGCCGTTGGCCGATCTCTTCTGCCATGGCTATGGCGACTGCAAGAGCATTTTTCGGTTTGGTTGTAGAAAGGTTCGTCGGCAAAGGATTGCCGACCTACGCCTAAAACTGACGATATAGTAGGTCGGCAATCCTTTGCCGACGAACCGCGTCAGGACTCGGCCAAGGCCCCCGTTCGGCTTTCGTCGACGAAGCGCTCGGTCGCCTCGTCCAGCGCGCGCGGCTTGCGTTCGCGGATCTCGTGGACGTAAAGGGTTTGCGGCTTGAATTTCTGCTCGTTGCGTTCGGGCGGCAGGGACATCTCGTATTTGACCGGGCGCCGGTGGTCCGCCAGTTGCAGTTCCGGGTTGAAGACGCTGTTGAATTTCCACAGGCTTTTCAGGAAGTTGGTCTGGCCGCGCAAGAGATGGCGGAAGACGATGCCGGCCGCGCCTTTGAGGGATTCCCAGCCCATGTGTTTCAGATTGAGCACCTGCTGGGTTTTCACCAGTTCCGCGTAGAACTCGGGCAGCGGCAGCCGGGTGGGCAGGACGGCATGCTGGATGTCGAACAAACGGTAGTCGCGGGTGGTCAGCTTTCGTGATTCGGTGTGCCAGGTTTCGGTGCCGGGGTAGGGCGTGTTGACGCTGATGTTGACGATCTCCGGAATCTCCAGACACCACTGGCGGATGGTTTCGAAGCGGTCCCGGTCCCAATCGGGGTCGGCGATGAGGTTGATGGCGACGGTGATCCCCAGGGAGCGGGCGAATTCGAGCGCCTCGAAGTTCTTGGACAGGCTCACCCGCTTCCGATAAAGAGCGAGACCGGCCTCGTCGATGGCCTCGACCCCGAGAAACATGTATTCCATGCCCAGCGTTTTCCAGAACCGGAACACGTCCTTGTTGCGGAGCAGCACGTCGCCCCGGGTCTCGAGGTAATACTCCTTCTTGATTCCGCGTCGGGCGATGGCTTCGCCGATTTCGAAGCCGTGCTTGTCCTGGATGAAAGCCACGTCGTCGACGATGAAGACGCCGGGTTCCCGGACGCGGCTCAGGTCCTCGACGATCTTCTGCGGGCTCATCACGCGGTAGCTGCGGCCGTAAAAGGTCCAGGCGCTGCAAAAGGAGCAGTCCCAGGGACAGCCGCGGGTGAATTCGACCGAGGCACAGGGATCGAGAGTGCCGAGGAAATATTTGCGGCGATGCCGCACCAAATCCCGCGCCGGGCTGACATCGTCGAGGTCGGCCACGAAGCCGGGCGGCGGACCTTCGCCGTCGGCCGTGACGGCTCCCGGTACCTTATGCACCGAATCGCGGTCGTGCTCGATCGCCTCCAAGAGCTTCGGAAATCCGGCTTCGCCCTCGCCGCGCAGCACGCAATCGATCTTGCCCTCGCCGTGTTCCAGCAGGTCCTTGGCCGTGAACGAGGCGCTGTGCCCGCCGATGCAGACGAAGCTGTCGGGTAGCCGGTCCTTGGCGTCCTTGGCGAGATCGATCACTTCCGGAACATTGGCCAGGTAATTGAGGGCGAAGGCCACGACGTCCGGCCGCCAGGTTTCCAGCATCCGGTAGAAATCCCGGTGGGTCTCGACCTGAAGATCGATCAGGCGGACCGAGTGCCCCAGGCGGCGTGCCGATTCCGCCACCATTTCCAAACCTAAAGGCTCGAGACGGAGAAAGACCTTGGTGTACATCAGGGGACTGGGGTGGACGGCGAGAATTTTCATGGAGTGATCTCTTCTAGTTATTGGTTTGTCGATTCGTTCAGGAAAATCCTTGTTCCGCACCATCGGTCGGTGTCGGGTCAAAAGCAGACTATGAAATTTGGAGTCCATGTCAATGACGGAAATTCCTTTGAGGCGGCGCTCGCCATAAGAAAATTGTCATTCCGCCGGATTTCACGGGCTAGAGCGTTTTCCGAATCGGTGTAAGGGATTCGGATATGTAGGTCGGCAATCCCTTGCCGACGTATCGGCTCGGCGAAGGGCTTTGTCGGAAGGGTCGCGACTAAAGCGACCGTTTGCGATTGGAAGGGCAGCTCTGGCGCTC
>NZ_JBDIVO010000127.1:0-11817 GCF_039794385.1 Methylocaldum sp.
ACCTTGAGCACCGGCTTTTTCTTCGTGCTAGGTGTCTGAGGCGCGGAATCGGCGGGTGGAGGCGTGTCGTCATCTCCCTCATCGTCGAAAATCATTCCTTTTCCGTTTTCTTGCGCATATATAGCCAGAACTGCGCGCATCGGGACGGTTATTTGCATCGGCGTTCCGCCGAATCGGGCACCGAACTCGACCTCTTGATTACCCAAAGACAAGCCGTGCACGGCTTGCGGCCGCAAATTCAGCACGATCTTTCCGTCTTGAACGTACTGCCTGGGCACGACGACACCCTGCGCCTCGGCATCGACGAGCAGATAGGGCGTGAATTGGTTATCGACTATCCAGTCGTATATCGCTCGTATCAAATACGGCTTGAGCGAAGTCATCAGGCACTCAGCGGCTCGGCAAAAGAGGTTAAATCCCGCTCTTGTTCACTTAAACTGGCTTGAAACGCATCGCGCTCAAACAAGTGTCGAGCATAGGCCGTAATCGCCTCCGCCTGTTTCGGCAGATCTATGCCCAACGTGGGCAAGCGCCAAAGCAACGGAGCGAGCGTACAGTCTACCAAAGAAAATTCGTCACTGAGAAAATAAGGCTTGGAAGCGAATGCCGGAGCCGCGGCAATAAGACTGTCCCGCAGCAGTTTCTTCGCTTTGGTGTCCTTTTTATCCTCCGAACTTTCGATTTCGTCCAGCAATCGGTACCAATCCTGGTCGATACGATGGACCAACATGCGAGCCCGCGCTCTCGATACGGGGTCCATGGGGTGCAACGGCGGATGAGGAAAACGTTCGTCCAAGTATTCCATGATGATCCGGGACTCGTACAGCACCAGATCGCGGTCCACCATCGTCGGGGTGTTCCCGTGGGGATTCAGCGCAAGCAATTCTTCCGGCGGCTGATTGGCATCGACATATTCGATATCCGCCGCAATTCCTTTTTCGAATAAAACAATCCGTGTTCTGTGGCTATAGGCGCAGGTCGGGGAACAAAAAAGCGTCATTACCGATTTGCGACTGGCAGTGGTTGCCACGCTGAACACCTCAAGAAAGACTAAAAGGTTCCGGTTGGAAAAAATTAACGGTTGGCGCACCGGCCTCCGCCGGGAAAAGTCGTTCGCTGCGAGCGCCTACGAACATCATCGGTTTCCAACCGGCCGGCCGCTCATTTTACCATTAAACCTCAATGAATATTCTTCCAATATTCTTTCTTCAATCGGTACATGATTACCGCCAGCACCACTAGGAATAAGATGACGTATTTTCCGAGCGGAAGACGTTGAAGCTTGGAAGGCTCCGACACATATGCAAGAAAGTTGACGATGTCCGTCAGGGCTTGGTCGAATTCCTTAGGCGGCATCTCGCCTTTCTTGACCAGCCGAACGTCGATGACCGCATCTGCGCCATTGATCTTCTTGATCACAGGCTCTTGGGTGCCTTGCAGCTCCCATAAGACATTGGGCATCGCTACGTCTGGAGAAACCAGATTGTTTACCCCGAACGGCCGCTTGGGATCGGTATAAAAGCCTTTGAGATAGCTATAGACCCAATCCCCGCCCTTGGCCCGCACGACGAGAGAAAGATCGGGCGGCGCCACGCCGAAGGCGTTTTCCCCATCCTCCTTGCTCATCGCGGTCTCGAGATAGTCGTGAATTTTGACGTTGCCGAACATGAACTCGCGTCGCATGGTGTCCTCGCTGAGCTCCAGGTCCTTGGCGATCCGCGAGTAGCGAATCTGCTTCGCGGAATGGCAACCCATGCAGTAGTTGGCGAAGAAGCCGGCTCCTCTCCGAACCGAATCGGTATCGAAAATATCCACATCGGCGTCCAAGAGTGGCTTTACCGGATCTACCGCAGACGCAGCAAAAGAAAATAACAACAGTGCTATGCCGAATGCCGTTTTCATTCTTATTTGCTTCCGTAAGTTTTCAGCCATCCGGTTACCGCCGATAGCCGTTCTTTTACGTTTTGATAATAGGGATGGGCTCCAACAGCCTCTAACCGCGCTTTCACGTTCCGATAGAACGCACTGGTCCGAACTGCCTCCAGGCCGCGTTCGACCATCCGCCAATGCCTGCCCTCGCGCTTGCGTAGCGGAATGACGGGTTCGGCCAACCGTTCGGGTACCGGTTTGGTTTTTTCAAAACTCGGATAAAACGGCATCAAAAGCAGGAAAGCGAAATAAATGATCGTGAACAGCCGAGCAAAAGCCGTTGCAGTCGGCGTGACGGGCTTGGTTCCGAGTATGCCGAGTCCGAAAAAACTCACCACGAACAACGCCAGCGCGATTTTAAAAATCCCCCCTCGGTAGCGGATCGATTTCACCGGCGAGCGATCCAGCCACGGCAGCAAGAACAGCAGAACGATCGATGCCCCCATCGCCATGACGCCGCCCAGCTTATTCGGAATCGCGCGTAACACCGAGTAAAACGGCGTGAAGTACCATACCGGCTGAATGTGCTCGGGCGTCGCCGCCGGATTTGCCGGTTCGAAGTTCGGATGCTCCAGGAAATACCCGCCCACTTCCGGCATGTAGAAGATGACGATCGAACAGACGATCAGGAAAATGACCGCGGCGTACAGATCCTTGACGGTGTAATACGGATGGAACGGTATGCCGTCGATCGGAACGCCGTTTTCGGCCTTCTGTTTCTTGATCTCGATGCCGTCTGGATTGCTGGAACCCGTGGTCCGCAGGGCGACCAGGTGAAACACCACCAGAATCAGGATGGCCAGGGGAATCCCGACGACGTGGAGCGCGAAAAACCGGTTCAAGGTCGCATCGGCGACCACGTAATCGCCCCGGACCCATATCGCGAGGTCTTCGCCGATGACCGGAATCGCACCGAACAGCGAGATAATGACCTGCGCTCCCCAGTAGGACATTTGCCCCCAAGGCAGCAGATAGCCCATGAAGGCTTCCGCCATGAGGAGCAGGAAAAGCGTCATGCCGAACAGCCAGATCAGTTCCCGAGGCTTCTTGAAAGAGCCGTAGAAGATCGCCCGGAACATGTGAACGTAGATGACGATGAAAAACATCGACGCGCCGGTCGAGTGCATGTACCGGAGCAGCCAGCCGTAATCGACATCGCGCATGATGTATTCGACCGAATCGAACGCGAGTTCGGCCGAGGGCTTGTAGTGCATCGTCAGAAAAATCCCGGTCAGGATCTGATTGACGAGTACGAGTATCGCCAGGGAACCGAAGAAATACAGGAAATTGAAATTCTTCGGAACGTAGTATTCAGTGAGCTGGCTCGTCCAGAGCTTCGTGACCGGAAACCGCTCGTCCAACCAATTCAAAAGAGCTTTTGCTTTTTCCGAAGCCATCTCGCCTACTCCTCGCCGCCGCTCATACCGATTACGATGCGCGTATCGCCTACATAGTGATAAGGCGGAATTACCAAATTGGTCGGTGCCGGAACCGCCTTGTACACGCGTCCCGCCAAATCAAAGCGAGAGCCGTGGCAAGGGCAGAAAAATCCGCCCTTCCAGTCCGGCCCCAAGTCTGCGGGTGCAACTTCGGGACGATAGACGGGAGAACATCCGAGGTGGGTGCAGATGCCGACAGCGACAAAAATCTCGGGCCTGAGGGACCGAAACTCGTTAGTCATCGCTTTCGGCTGTTCCGACTCTTTCGACCGGGGATCACGCAACTTATCGTCGAGCGTCGGCAGGATCGCCAAGCTGTTGGGAGTTCTGTTCAATATCCAAACCGGCTTGCCCCGCCACAAGACGCGAATCAATTGTCCCGGCTCGATCTTGCTGATATCGACTTCCACCGGAGCCCCCAAGGCTTCCGCCTTGGCACTGGGCTTCATCGACGAGATGAACGGCGCCGTTGCGGCGCCGGTGCCTATGGCGCCGATAACCACCGCCGCCTGGGTTAAAAAACGGCGTTTGTCGATATCCACGCCTTCAGTAGTCATGCCAACATCTCCCGAGTACCCCTCTAAGCTAGGTCTTATCGTTTTCAATTGTATTTGGTTCTAATTCCGGAACCCGCCAGTTCCATATCGTTGAATCGTTATAGTTGACAATGCGTTTCTCCAGGGGGGAGGATTTTGTTTGAGAAAGGCTCAGAAAGCAATAGCACAGGATATATGCCCTACGAAGCCAGAACGTTCGCAAGTGCCTTAAGGAATTTGCGATTTTCCTCCGGCATTCCGATGGTTACACGCAAACACCCCACCAGCCGGCCGCCGGAAGGGTGCAGATTCTTGATCAAGACGCCCGAATCTTTCAGCTTCCGAAACACTTGATTGGCATCGTGCCGCAACAGCCTGAACAAGATGAAATTAGCGTCGCTCTGATAGACCTGGACACCGGAAAGCCGGCCAAGTTCTTCGTATAAGTACTGCCGATCCTGCAAAATGAGCCCCACCTGAGCCTCTAGCACACTCCGCTTCTCGATGGCGAATTCGGTGCTGATTTGGGTCAATACGTTGACATTGTATGGCAGCCGAATCTTGTCGAATTCGTCTATCCAGGCCTTGGCGCCGGCCAAGAAACCCAAGCGCAGCCCCGCCAGCCCCAATTTGGACAGTGTGCGCATGACGAGGAGCCTATCGAATTCCGCGAGTCGAGGCATGAAGCTGCGCCCCGCATAGGCCGTGTAGGCTTCGTCCAAGACCACCAATCCCGGAGCTATTTGCAGGATTTCGGCGATATCGTCGGTATGGAACAAATTGCCGGTCGGGTTGTTGGGGTAGGCCAGAAAGATCACGGCAGGTCGATGCGTCTCGATCGCCGCCCGCATCGCGTCCATGTCCAGAGCAAAGTCCGCTTCCCGCAAGGGTACGCCTACAAACTTGAGCCCCAAGCAGGACGCGATCTGCCGGTACATGACGAAAGTCGGCTCGGGCGCCAAAACCGTCGCGTCGCGTCCTTGCAGTGCCATGAGAATGATCTGAATGATTTCGTCGGAACCGTTCCCCATCAGGAGATCGGCTTCCTCGGGCACCCCGTAAGCTTCGCGCAACTTGGCTTTGAGCCGGTTGCACGAGGGGTCGGGATAGCGATTCGGCTGAGCTTCGCGGAGCCGGGCCAGCCATTCCTCGACCATGTCATCCGGCCACGAATAAGGATTTTCCATGGCATCCAATTTGACGTAACCCGAAGAATCCGGAACGTGATAGGCCGACAAAGCCAGTATTTCCGGTCTCAGCAAGGAACGGACCTTGCTCGCGAGATCGCTCATGAGCGTTCTACGATCCGGTATTCGGCGGAACGGGCATGGGCCGTCAGTCCCTCGCCTCGTGCCAGCACGGACGCGGTCCTCGCCAATTGGTCGGCGCCTTGCGGTGAGCAGAAAATCAGGCTGGACCGCTTTTGAAAGTCGTAAACGCCCAAAGGCGACGAAAATCTGGCGGTCCCCGAGGTGGGCAACACGTGATTGGGGCCGGCGCAATAATCGCCCAAGGCTTCCGCCGTATAGCGGCCCATGAAAATGGCGCCGGCATTGCGGATTTTGGTAGCCAAACTTTCCGGATCTTCCACGGAAAGCTCAAGGTGCTCGGGCGCGATGCGATTCGCCACCTCCGCCGCCTCGTCCAGATCCCGGACTTCGATCAGAGCGCCGCGGCGGGACAGCGAGGTCCGGATGACTTCGGCCCGCTCCATGGTCGGCAACAGACGGCGTATGCTCGCTTCCACCGCATCCAGATGAGCGCGGTCCGGACTGACCAGTATCGCCTGGGCATCCTCGTCGTGCTCGGCTTGCGAAAAAAGGTCCATGGCAATCCAGTCCGGGTCGGTGCCGCCGTCGCTGATGACGAGAATTTCCGACGGGCCCGCCACCATGTCGATGCCCACCTGGCCGAACACCAGCTTTTTCGCGGTAGCCACGTAGATATTGCCGGGGCCGACGATTTTATCCACGCGCGGCACCGTGGCGGTGCCGTAAGCCAGCGCCGCCACCGCCTGCGCGCCGCCGATCCGAAATACGCGGTCTATACCGGCAAGATAAGCGGCCGCGAGAACCAGGGGATTGGTCTCGCCGCCCGGAGTCGGAACCACCATGACGATCTCCGGCACGCCGGCCACCTTCGCCGGAATGGCGTTCATCAATACCGACGATGGATAAGCCGCCTTTCCGCCGGGCACATAGACGCCGACCTTGTCCAAGGGCGTCACTTGCTGTCCCAGCACCGTGCCGTCGGGTTCCGCATACCGCCAGGAGTCCATCTTCTGGCGCTCGGCGTACAGCCGGATGCGATCCCCGGCCTTCATCAACGCCTCGGCCGATTCGGCGGGCAAACCGTCCCACGCCTTTTTCAGCTCGTCGCGCGACAGTTCGAGACCCGAGGCGTTCACCGCGTCGAAACGGTCATAAAGACGGGTGAGTTCTATCAGCGCGGCATCGCCCTCCTTCCGGATACGCGCGATGATGTCCATCACCCGCGCGTGAATCGCCGCGTCCTCGGCTTCGTCCCAGGCCAAAACCGCGTCCAGACCCTGCGCGAAATTCGCTGACCCCGCTTCGAGACGGGTAATCGAGATATCCAACATGGTGCTTACCCCGCTTGCTTGCTGCGTTCGCTGACGACTTGCCTCAATTCTTCGACGAAGGACGTGACCTCGCGGTGCTTCATCTTCATCGCGGCCTTGTTGACGATGAGCCGGCTGCTGACGTCCATGATCAGATCGCGCGGCTCGAGTCCATTGGCCTTCAGCGTGTTTCCGGTGTCGACGAGATCGACGATGCAGTGGGCCAAACCTACGAGAGGCGCCAGTTCCATAGAACCGTAAAGCTTAATGATATCCGCCTGAATGCCGCGGCTGGCGAAATAACGGTGGGTAGTTTTCACATATTTGGTCGCCACCCGCAATCGACCTCTCGGCACGGGCGCCGAATCCTTCATGGCCGCCGTCATCAATCGGCAGCGGGCAATGCCCAGATCCAGCGGCTCGTACAGCCCTTGGGCATCGTACTCGACCAATACGTCCTTGCCGGCGATTCCGAGATCGGCGGCTCCGTATTCCACGTAGGTGGGCACGTCGGTAGCCCGGATAATCAGGAACTGAACATCCTCGCGATTGGTCGGCAGGATCAGCTTACGGCTCTTGTCCGGATCCACGGTCGGAGCTATCCCGACCTGCGCCAGCAGCGGGAGCGCCTCCTCGTAGATACGTCCTTTCGATATGGCTAGAGTGAGCATGCGGGGCGTTTCAATTGGGTATGCGGCGTATCTCCGCGCCGAGCTGCGATAGCTTCTCTTCGATGCACTCGTATCCGCGATCGATATGATAAATCCGGTCGACGATGGTCTGGCCTTCGGCCACGAGTCCGGCCAGCACCAGGCTTGCCGAAGCCCTCAAATCGGTGGCCATGACCGGTGCAGCCGTCAGGTTCGGCCTGCCCTGAACGATGGCGGTATTGGATTCCAGCTGGATGTCGGCCCCCATGCGCTGCATTTCGTGCACATGCATGAACCGATTTTCGAACACGGTCTCGGTGATCACGCCGACGCCCTCGGCAACCGTGTTCATGGCCGTGAATTGCGCCTGCATATCGGTCGGAAACGCCGGATAGGGCGCGGTGCGCAGCGATACCGCTTGCGGCCGATTGCCCTGCATGTCGAGTTCGATGGTCGAATCGGTACACGTGATCAGCGCCCCGGCCTCGCGAAGCTTGGCCAAGACCGCGTCCAACAAATCCGGGCGGGTATTCTTCAATTTGACCCGGCCGCCGGTCATGGCGGCGGCCACCAGATACGTGCCGGTCTCGATGCGGTCCGGCAGGATACGGTAGTGCAGCCCGTTGGCGGATAGGGATTCGACACCTTCGATTTCCATGATGTCGGATCCCGCGCCGTAAACTTTCGCGCCCATCTGATTGAGGAAATTGGCCAAATCCACCACCTCGGGCTCGCGCGCGGCATTTTCGATGATGGTCGTCCCTTTCGCGAGCACCGCCGCCATCATGAGATTCTCGGTGCCGGTAACCGTAACCTGATCCAGAACCAGGCGGCAACCTTTGAGACGCTTGGCGCTGGCGTGAATATAGCCGTTCTTCACATTGATATCGGCTCCCATTGCGGCCAGACCGTGCAGGTGCAGATTCACCGGCCGGCTGCCGATGGCGCAACCGCCGGGCAGCGAAACCTCGGCACGGCCGAAGCGCGCCAACAAGGGCCCCAAGACCAGAATGGAAGCCCGCATGGTCTTCACGAGCTCGTAAGGCGCGAAAAAATTCTCGATCGGTCCGGAATCCACCTCGATATTGAGCTTTTCGTCCACCATCAGGTGCACTCCCATGCGCCCGAGCAATTCCATGGTGGTGGTAATGTCGTGGAGATGCGGAACGTTGCCGATGATCACGGGCGTTTCCGACAACAATGCACCCGCGAGTATCGGCAATGCAGCGTTCTTGGCCCCCGAAATGCGCAGCTCCCCATGAAGAGGTTTGCCGCCGGTAATAAGAAGCTTATCCATTGTTTGTATATGTTTTTGCTAGTCCGAGATCGATCGATCGACCGCGTCGGTTGAGTCGACGGAAATCAAGTGCTCGATACCGCTGACTCGAGCGATCGCCATGACATGCTGTGGAAGATGCACATAACGCAGTTCTGTCCGGGCTTGCGCCGCCTGCCGCATCCACTCCACCATAAGAGCGACGCCGGCGCTGTCGACGCGGGAGACCCCCCCCAAATCGAACGAAAGCCTGGACGCATCCCGGAAGACGGCCAAAGTCTTCTTCAGCACATCCGCTACGGTCGAAAAGCTCAGCTCGCCCTCGAGCCTGTAGCGGCCTTGACCTTCATCGATAAATTCGAATGGGACGGGGGATTCAGCCATAACGAGCATCGCGTAATTCCGGTATTACTCGGAGGACGTGGCAGCCCCGCCACTCGCTCCGCCGCCTTCCGCTTTGTTGAACAGGAAACGGCTGATGACCTGCTCGAGCACGATCGCCGATTGAGTCAGTTCGATTTCGTCGCCGTCGGCCAGGTGCTCTTCCGCGCCGCCGGGCGACAGACCGATATATTGCTCGCCCAACAGACCGGCCGTAAGTATGCTGGCACTGGTGTCGATCGGAAGCGTGTCGTATTTCGGATCGATCCGCATCTCCACCACGGCTTCGTAGGTTTGATTGTCGAACGATATGGCGCTGACCCGTCCCACCGTGACACCGGCCACCGATACCGGAGCCCGAACTCGCAGACTGCCGATATTTTCGAAGCGCGCGACGATCCTGTAGCTGTCATCGTTGCTCCGCAGTTCGGCGAGATTGCTGACCTGCATAGCTAAGAAAAACAAAGCGATCAAACCAACGGCAACGAACAAACCAACCCAGATCTCGATTGCTTTCGATGACTGCATCAATCCCCCCCGAACATTAAAGCTGTCAGCACGAAATCCCACCCGAGCACGGCGAAGGCCGAATAAACGACCGAGCGCGTGGTCGCCCGGCTGACCCCTTCGGAAGTGGGCACGGCATCGTAACCTTCGAACACCGCAATCCAGGTGACGATGACCCCGAATACCGCGCTTTTGATGAGACCATTAACGATATCATCGTAAAAATCGATTCTGCTTCTCATCTGAGACCAGAACGCACCCTCGTCCACCCCGAGCAACCCGACGCCGACGAAATATCCCCCCATGACGCCGATCATGCTGAACAGCGAGGCCAACAGAGGCATCGACAAACAGCCGGCGAAAAAGCGCGGTGCGATAATGCGTTTTAACGGATCGACCGCCATCATTTCCATTCCGGAAAGTTGTTCGGTCGCCTTCATCAAGCCTATTTCCGCGGTCAAAGCGGAACCCGCTCGCCCCGCGAACAACAAGGCCGTGACCACCGGCCCCAGTTCCCGCACCAAAGAGGCAGCCACCATCACGCCCAAGGTCTGCTCCGCCCCGAAATCGGAAAGTACATTGTAGCCCTGAAGCCCCAATACCATGCCGACAAACAAGCCGGAAACGCTTACCAACAGAATGGTGAGCACCCCCACCGAATAAACCTGCGCCAGCAGCAGGCGAATGCGCCTCAGTATTTCAGGCAGCCCCGTTAGGACATGGCAGATAAACAAGTTGGCCCGACCCAACTTTTGCATCGTGCCCAGGGTCGCGTGTCCAAGTTGCTGGAATGGGGCTAACATGGGATTTTCCGAATAAATGACGGTCTATTTCAGGCAGGCGGATTGAGTAAATCGGCCGCATAATCGGGCGCTGGATAATGAAACGGCACCGGACCATCCGCCAAACCTTCCATAAACTGTAGGACCCAAGGCGACTCCGAATGACGGATCGCGTCGGGCGTGCCTTGGCCGACTACCTTGCCCTCGGAAATAAGATAGATGTAATCGGCAATGGATGCGGTTTCTTCGACATCGTGGGATACGACGATGCTGGTGAGTCCCAGTTCCCGGTTCAGGTCGCGTATCAGCTTCACCAACACGCCCATGGAAATCGGGTCCTGCCCGGTAAACGGCTCGTCATACATGATCATCATGGGATCGAGCGTAATAGCCCGCGCCAATGCCACCCGCCTGGCCATGCCTCCGGAAAGCTGCGCCGGCATCAGGTCGCGAGCGCCCCTTAAGCCTACCGCTTGGAGTTTCATCAAGACCAGAGTCCTGATCATGGACTCGGGCAGTTTGGTATGCTCCCGGAGCGGAAAAGCGACGTTTTCGAATACGTTGAGATCGGTCAGAAGAGCGCCGGTCTGAAAGAGCATCCCTATTTTTTTGCGAAGCTCGTACAAACGACCGAGCGATAGCTCGTGCACTATGCGCCCGTCCACGGTGATCGTGCCGCTGTCCGGCCGCAGTTGACCGCCGATCAGTTTCAGGAGAGTGGTCTTGCCGGTGCCGCTGGGCCCCATGATGGCGGTAATCTTGCCTCTGGGGATGTCCAGATTGACGCCATCGAAGATCTTGCGGCTGCCGCGGCTGAACGTGAGGTTTCTGATAGAAACTAGAACTTCGCCACCCGCATTCCCGCCAGCCATGTTTTGATGAAGCGCCACTTAAATCGGTCGGAAAAATGGCGTATTCTGGCCAGCTATGACGCGTGAGTCAACTTTGAAGCGGCTGCAATGGATCTGACAACCCATTCGAGCCCCTGCCGATTAGTCCGTCCGGGGCGCCGCATCAAAGGAATCTTAATAAAAATCCGCAAACGCGAAATGGCGCTGAGAAACATTCTTCGCAAGTTCATCCTGACGTTCGTCGCCCTCACCGTTATCCCCGTCGCCCTGCTTCGCTGGCTTCCTCCGCCGACCAGCGCGTTCATGCTGCGCGCGCAATTTCTGGCGCTTATCGAAGGGAAACTGGGATTCCGGCCGCGCTATAACTGGGTTTCCTGGGACCACATTTCGCCTTATGCGAAAGTCGCCGTGATCGCCGCCGAAGACCAGTTGTTCGACCGGCACTATGGTTTCGATCTGAACGCTATCGGCCAAGCCTGGAAGCATAACCAGCAGGGCAAGCACGTCCGGGGCGCCAGCACGATTTCCCAACAAGTCGCCAAGAATCTGTTTCTTTATCCGGGGCAAAACTACTTCCGCAAGGCCTTGGAGGCTTATTTCACTGCGTTGATTGAATTGATGTGGCCGAAGCGGCGGATACTGGAGGTTTACCTGAATATCGCCCAATTCGGCGAAGGAATTTACGGCGTTTCGGCCGCCGGGAAAGCCTTTTTCGCCAAATCGGCATCGAAACTCAACCCGAACGAAGCCGCCCTGCTCGCCGCCGTTCTGCCCAACCCCGTGCGTTTACGTGCGGACAAACCTTCGGCTTATGTGATGCATCGCCGGTTATGGATACTAAGACAGATGAAGCAGCTGGGAGGGTCGGATTATTTGCGGAATGTC
>NZ_JBDIVO010000128.1:0-11808 GCF_039794385.1 Methylocaldum sp.
CCTTGATTTAAAGCGCTTTGGAGTTAGAGCGTTTTTATCTCGCTCGTACGGCAAAACCGGCTTGGCGGAAGTCGTTGGGCTTTCGGCTCGGGTGAATGGATTCAAGCATTCGGCAATCCTTTGCCGACGAACCCGTTGGCCCAACGGCGGCGTCGGGAAGGGTCGCGACTAAAGCGACCGTTTGCGATTGGAAGGGATTCCCGACCTACTCGCGAGTGCCCGTACAATCGGTATGAAAATGCTCTAAGTACATTCAGGGAAGTCTTGCGGCATAGGCAACCTGCAGGACAACCCCGCCAATCAAGCCAATCTGTCGAGATTCCGCAAATATTTGCGGAATGTACTTAGCGAGGGTCGTCGGCAAAGGATTGCCGACCTACGACCTGAAATCGGACCATCTCGCCCGAGGCGATCGACGCCGCCGGGACGAGGCGGCAGCCGTTACCGGCGTTTGGATGCCGCCTCGGGGATAAACGCTATTTGAGACTCACGCGCTCTTTCGGCGACACGATATCGCCCGTGATATCCAGATCGATCTTCATCCGCTTCGCCGCCGCCTTGGTCGCCTTGCTGTCTTTGAAGGGGCCGGCGATGACTTTGAAGCGTCCGTTCTCCAGGGCCACCACCCGGGCCGGAATCTGCGGTCCCTGATGATTCAGAACCGCCGCCAAACGCTGAGCGCTCAATTCGTCCCCCGATTCCAGCGCCGTGATGTACCAGCCGCTATCGGTCATCGCCGGCGTTTTCGGCCGACCGTATAGCTCATCGGGATATTTCAGAGCCACGGCTTTACTCACCAGCCGAGCGAGATTTTCGCTGTTCTCGAAAATGGGTACCGGAATGCCCCGAGCCTCGCTCACGGTCTGCTCGATGCGTGGCCAATCCAGCTTTCGCTCCTGCTTCTTTTCGATTTTCTTGAGCGCGGCCATCAGATTTTTCTTGAGCTGCTTTGCATTGAGTTCCTCGTGAGGCTTATGGGCCTCCAGATAAAGTTCGCCGTTGCGCCACCCCACCAAATAGGGCTGATTGACGATGCGCACGGGCGTTTTGACCGGCACTTCCCGATAAAGCGTTTCGATATTTTCCGGGTAAAGTCGGACGCAGCCGTTACTCGCACGAAGTCCGATGCCATACGGTTTGTTGGTGCCGTGAATCAAATAGCTCGGACGGCTCAGATACATGGCGTAGTCGCCCAGGGGATTGTCGGGGCCAGGCGACACTACCGCCGGAAGAGGATCGCCTTTCTTCTCGTGATCCCTGCGAATGGACTCCGGAACGTGCCAGGTCGGATGACTGGTCTTCCGCTCGACCAGCATTTCGCCGGTCGGCGTGGAACGGCCTTCGCGGCCGATGCCGACCGGATAGGTGACCACCTCTCCGCCTTTCTTTTTCGGGAAATAAAAAAGGCGCATAGAGGCGAGATTGACGACTATGCCCTTGCGCGGGGCGTCCGGAAGGGTGAACTGCATCGGCAATATAACCCGACTGCCCGGCTGCGGCGCCCATAGATCGATATCGGGATTGGCCTCACCGACCCCTTCCAGGCCCAGACCGAAATGCCGGGCCACGTCCGGAAGAGAATCCCCTTCCGCTATATTCACCGTCGCCAGTTGTCCGACGATACTGTCGTCTTTTCCCAACGCAAAGCGGTTGCCCTCGATGTTTTCGACCAGCGGCTCGGGAGGGGCTTTCGGCTCTTCCTGCCGGAAAGGCGACCAAGCGCAGGCGTGAAGAAAACCGGCGACAAGAAGGAGCAGCGGCAAGCGCAGTTGAGCGATGGGCTGACTAAAGGCCCTTGTGCGATTGAAATCGCCGGCGTGTACCGGACGATCCGAATATGGCGCGCCTTGGCGTACAAGAACAGCATCACTCACGATATTAACCCCTCCGCGTCTGACCAAAAAATAGCCGTTTATGCAAGGTACATGCCCATACCACTCCATATCTGGGCCATCGATTTCGCGGTGCGTCGTTATCGGCATCGACTCGGCTTCCGTTCCGCCCCATCTCCATGCTCAAGGTTGCGATAGGATATCACCGGAATCGAACGCCGCATGTCGCCGATATCCCGGCTCACGGCGACGATCGGACCATATCGAGGGATAAACGGACAATGTGATTTCGCAATCGGCTCTGCGGCCGAGACACATCAGGCCGGAAACGGAAGTCCTGCCGCATGAAAAAGATCAGGGAGAATCGACGCCGCTCGACTGTTCAACCAGCCAGGTCTTCCATTCCTCGAACAGACATGCATCGCCGGCAGCGACCACCGAACGGGGCTGCAATTCCGGGCTGAAAATCGGCTCACCTTGCAGGGTCTCCGCATGGCCTCCGGCTTCGGATAAGATCAGCGCGCCCGCGGCATAGTCCCAGAGCTTTTGTTTGCCGTGCAGATAAACATGGAATCGGCCGACTGCGAGCCAGCACCACTCCAAAGCCACCGAACCTAGATTGCGTTGCGAACTGTATGGGGGACGGGCGGCCAGCTTCGCCGCCAGCGGCCCCAAGCGTTTAAAATCCACCACTGCCAAGCTGCGCCGCAGCGGCAGATCCGTGGGGCGAACCCTGAGTCGAACGCCGTTCAGCCAGGCGCCATGATCGCGCTGCGCGGTGAAGCATTCATTGCGGATAGGATCGTAGACGATCCCCAAGACCGGTTTGCGCTCGATGAGCAAAGCCAGCGAAATACCGAAAAAAGGCAGACCTGCGGCGAAGTTGCTGGTTCCGTCCAGGGGATCCAGACACCAGAGCCCGTTATCGTTTTGCGCCAGCAGTTCTTGTTGCCGCTGAGCGTCCATTTCTTCGCCCAGCAGTTCGAACGCCGGATAACGCTCGCGCAATTCAATAGTCAGCCGCTTTTGCACGGCGAAATCGGCTTCGGTAACGACGCTGCCGTCGGGTTTGAACCGGCGTTCGGTTCCCGCAAACCGGGGCAGCAATTCTTCCTTGGCTACCGCTTTAACCAGAATCGCGAGATCGTCGAGATGAGGAAGCATGAAGGCTATGCCTTGGTGGGCTCAGTGAATGAGTGTCCAACAACCGTGTTACTGCAAATTACGGAAAGAAAGCGATCTTTCGATTACCCTCACCCCTGCCCTCTCCGAGAGGGCTAATGTCGTGAGCTTAACACGTCGACTGGGTTGATGAACGAAACCCAGCATTTCCCCGGGGTTGCCGCGATTCGGTCGTCATCCCGGCCTACCGTTGCGACACCATCCCAGGACGATGCGGCACCGAATCCACCTTAGTTTGAAGCAAACAAGGCCTGTAAACGAACGCCCGGATCTTCCGCCGTCATGAACGCTTCGCCGACCAAAAAGGTGTGGACGCCGTGACGCCGCATCAGCGACACGTCCTCCGGCGTATGAATGCCGCTCTCAGTCACGACCAAGCGGCCTGGCGGAATCCGTTCCAGCAGGTCGAGCGTCGTGTCGAGGCGGGTCTCGAAGGTGCGAAGATTCCGATTGTTGATGCCGACAAGCGGCAGGTCTAGGCGCAAGGCGCGTTCCAATTCGGAGGCATCGTGTACCTCCACCAGCACGTCCATGCCGAGGTCGACGGCGACATCCGCGAGTTCGCGCATGGCCGCATCGCTCAAGGCGGCGGCAATCAGCAGAATGCAATCCGCCCCGATCGCGCGGGCCTCGAACACCTGGTACGGATCGATCATGAAATCCTTCCGCAGCACCGGCACCGAACAAACGCTTCCGGCCTCTTTCAGGTACTCCTCTGAGCCTTGAAAAAAATCCCGGTCGGTCAGCACCGAAAGGCAAGCCGCGCCGTGATCGGCATAGCTCCGGGCGATGTCCGCCGGGCGGAAATCCGGCCGCATCACGCCCTTGCTGGGCGAAGCCTTCTTGATTTCGGCAATGACGGCGGCCGCGCCGTCTTCGATCCTAGTCCGCAAGGCCCGTACGAAACCGCGGGGCGCATCGGCATCCTGTGCCTGTCGCCGGACGTCCTCCAGCGGCGTGCGCAAACGGCGCTCGGTAACTTCTTCCGCTTTGCGGGCCAGAATCTTTTGCAGGATGTCGGGGGGATTATTCATGAATGGCTATGGATTGGCTGAATTCGATCAAGGCGTCCAGCTTCCGTCGGGCAGAACCGTCGTCGATGACCGCTTTCGCACGCTCGACGCCCGCCTCCAGGCTGTCCACCAGATTGGCCGCATAAATCGCCGCGCCCGCGTTGAGAACGGTAATGTCCCGAGCCGGACCCGGTTCCTTGTCGAGCACGCTCAGCATCATCTTCAGACTCGCGGCAGCGGTATCGACGGTCAGTTTCCTCAAGGGCGCGCGCTTTATGCCGAATTGTTCCGGCGTCAGCCTATAGGTCGTGATCTGACCGTCCTTGAGTTCCGCGACGTGAGTGGGCGCGCCGATGCTGATTTCGTCCAGCCCGTCCTCGGCATGCACCACGAGCACATGCTTGCTGCCGAGCTGCCGCAGCACTTCCGCGAGCGGCTCCACCCAGACGTCGGAAAAAACGCCGACCAGCTGATTGGGCGCGCCGGCCGGATTGGTAAGCGGTCCGAGCAGATTGAACAAGGTCCGCACGCCGATTTCCCGCCGCGGGCCGATGGCGTACTTCATGGCGCCGTGATGGCGCTGGGCAAAGAGGAATCCCAGGCCGATCCGGTCGATACAGGCCTTGACCTGGTCCGGCGTCAAATCGAGATTGATGCCCGCCGCCTCCAGCACGTCGGCGCTGCCCGAACGGCTGGAAACCGAGCGGTTGCCGTGCTTGGCCACCTTGCCGCCGGCCGCCGCTACCACGAATGCCGCCGTGGTGCTGATGTTGAACGTGTGGTTGGCGTCGCCGCCGGTGCCGCAGGTGTCGATGAGATGATCGCCCCTGACCGGAACCTTGGTGGCCATCTCCCGCAGCACCTTGGCCGCCGCCACCACTTCCTCCACGCTTTCGCCCTTGGCGCGAAGCGCGACCAAAAAGGCTCCAATCTGCGCCGGCGTGGCGCCGCCGCTCATGATGGTGCGCATGACCTTGCGCATCTGCGACGCGCCGAGATTTTTCTTATCCAACAGAGTCTGCAGGACGACAGGCATTTCCATCGCGAATCCTTACTGATTCAGAAAATTTCGCAGCAGGTCGTGGCCCTGCTCCGTCAGGATGGACTCCGGATGGAATTGCACGCCCTCTATGGCGAGCTGCTTGTGCCTGACGCCCATGATTTCCTCGATCTTGCCGTCCCGGTCCTCGGTCCAGGCGGTGACTTCCAGGCACTCGGGAAGCGTTTCCTGCTCGATGACCAGGGAATGATACCGGGTCGCCTGGAACGGATTGTTCAACCCGCGAAATACCCCCGTATTCCGGTGATGCACCATCGAGCATTTGCCGTGCATGATGCTCTTGGCGTGAATGATATTGCCGCCGAACGCGTAGCCGATGCTCTGATGGCCGAGGCAGACGCCCAAAATGGGATATTTGCCCGCGTACTGGCGGATGGCGTCCACCGAGATGCCCGCCTCTTTCGGCGTGCACGGTCCCGGCGAAATGACGATCTTGTCCGGGGCGAACGTTTCGATTTCCTCGACGTCGATCTGGTCGTTGCGCACCACTTCCACGTCGGCGCCCAACTCCGCCAAGTACTGTACCAGGTTGTAAGTAAACGAATCGTAGTTATCGATCATCAATACGCGAGCGCTCATAAGCTCCGCCCTCCTTCGATCCCGGCTTCCGCCATGGCGACCGCGCGAAACACCGCGCGCCCCTTGTTAAGCGTTTCCTCCCACTCGTTTCGGGGAACGGAATCGTACACCACGCCCGCTCCCGCCTGGATATGCAGGGTGCCGTCCCTGATGACGGCGGTGCGGATGGCGATGGCCGTATCCAGGTTTCCCGACCAGCCGATGTAGCCCACGGCGCCGGAATAGACTCCGCGCTTGACCGGCTCCAGCTCGGCGATGATTTCCATGGCCCTGATCTTGGGCGCGCCGCTGACGGTGCCGGCGGGAAATGTCGCGGCCAGCACGTCGTAAGCGTCCTTGCCCTTGGCCAATCGGCCGGTGACGTTGGATACGATGTGCATGACGTGGGAATAACGTTCGATGATCATCTTGTCGGTAACGCGAACGCTGCCGGTCTCCGCCACCCGCCCGGTGTCGTTGCGGCCGAGATCTATCAGCATCAGGTGCTCGGCGATTTCCTTGGGGTCGGCCAAAAGCTCCCGCTCCAGGGCCAGATCCTCTTCGTGGGTCTTGCCGCGCCGCCGGGTGCCGGCGATCGGCCGGACGGTAACGGTTTCGTCCTCGACGCGCACCAGGATTTCCGGCGAAGAACCGACGACGTGAAAATCCCCGAGATTCAGGTGAAACATGTAAGGCGAGGGATTCAGACAGCGCAAGGCACGGTACAAATCCATGGGCGAGGCGGAGTACGGAATCGACAAGCGTTGGGAAAGAACCACCTGCATCACATCCCCTTCGACGATGTATTCCTTCACCCTTCGCACCGCGTTTTCGAAACCCTCCTGGGTGAAGCCGGAGACGAAGTCGCTTTCATCGACCCGTCTTTGCGTCCCCTGCCCCCGATTCGCCGGCAAACGGTTTTGCCGAAGCCCCTGGATCAGCGTTTCCAGCCGGTCCTGCGCCTGATGGTAGGCGTTCGCCTCGGAGGGATCGGCATGAGTCAGAACCAGCAGCTTGCCGGACAGGTTATCGAATACCAGCACATCCTCGGACACCATCAACAAAATGTCCGGTACCCCGATCGGATCGGGTTTTTCGCAGTGCAACTGGGGTTCGATGTAATGAATCGTCTCGTAGCCGAAATAGCCGACCAGCCCGCCGGTGAAACGCGGCAAGCCTTCGATCTGCGGAACTTTGAAGCGTGCGCCGTAGCGGCGAATCCAGTCCAGGGGATTATCGACGCGATTCGCCTCGACGATGCGTCCGTCCCTCTCGACCATTATTTCCGAACCGCATACCCGGATCACGGTGCGGCACGGAAGACCGATGATGGAATAACGCCCCCACTGCTCGCCCCCGTGCACGGACTCGAACAGATAGGAATAAGGCGAGTCGGCCAGCTTGAGATAGGCGCTCAGGGGCGTATCGAGATCCGCAAGGACCTCGCGAGCCAGCGGAATGCGGTTGTAGCCTTGATCGGCGTACTGCTGAAATCGTTCGGGCGTCATGATGTCTTGTCCATCGAGATAGGGCGGGTTCGCGAAGCGTAACCCAATAAGCCATTCCTCGGGTTAAGGCCTTCCGGCCCAACCCGGTTTACGTTTGAGGCTGGTTCAGTGACGCCATCGCTCTTTCAGAATAGGTCGATGCATGATGCTCACGCGGCTTGCTTAAACAATGCGGGCAACTCGGTCAGGGACGAAACGACGGCATCCGGCCCCAAACACTCGACGCCGTTGCCGCCATGATAGCCATAAGGCACACAGACGACCATGAACCCAGCCGCCCGCGCGGCTTTCACGTCATTCGCGGAATCGCCGACCATCAAACCGCGGGAAGGCTCGACTGCGAAAAATTCGGCGGTCTTCAGCAAGGGATAAGGGTCCGGCTTATGCTTTTCGAATTGATCGCCGCAACCGACGAAGTCCATATCGTGCAGTACGCCCAACCGATCCAGCAGCGGACGGGTGAACCTCGAATGCTTATTGGTGACGCACGCCAGGCGGAAACCCGCCGCCTTGAGCAGTTTCAGCCCTTCGGCAACACCCGGAAACAAGCGACTGCGATTGCAGACGTTCGCCTCGTACAGATCCATGAACATCGGCAAGGCCTCGGCGAATCGCGCCGGCTCGCCTTGAGGCCACATTTCTCCGGTCAGCGCGCGCTTCACCAGCATGTCGACGCCGTTGCCGATCCAGCCTTTCACCCGCGATTCCCCGGCCGGCGGCAAGCCCAGCCGGCCCAGCATGGCATCGACGGCAGCAGCCAGATCCGGCGAACTGTCCACGAGCGTGCCGTCCAGGTCGAAAGCAATGAGCTCCGGCGTGCGATCCAGCATTATCAAATGGCTCTGGCCTTGGCCATTTCCTCGCGCAATGCGCGCACGACCGAGTCGTAGCGGTTCGGATCGCTGTCCTTTCCGGCACCGAAAATGGCCGATCCGGCCACGAAGGTGTCGGCCCCGGCCGCGGTGATCTCGCGGATGTTGTCCACTTTCACCCCACCGTCGATTTCCAAACGGATGTTGCGCCCGCTGGCCTCGATGCGCCGCTTGGTCTCGCGCAGTTTGTCCAGCACATAGGGAATGAAAGACTGGCCGCCGAAACCGGGGTTGACGGACATGAGCAGAATCATGTCGAGCTTGTCCATCACGTGGTCCAGATAATTGAGCGGCGTTGCCGGGTTGAACACCAGCCCCGCTTTGCAGCCCGAGTCCTTGATCAGCTGAAGGCTGCGGTCCACGTGTTCGGAAGCTTCCGGATGAAACGTGATGTAACTTGCTCCGGCCTTGGCGAAATCGGGAATGATGCGGTCCACCGGCTTGACCATCAGATGCACGTCGATGGGCGCGGTGACGCCATGCTTGCGCAGCGCTTCACACACCAGAGGGCCGATGGTCAAGTTGGGGACGTAATGGTTGTCCATCACGTCGAAATGGACGATGTCCGCGCCGGCGTTCAGAACGTTTACCACTTCCTCGCCGAGGCGGGCAAAATCGGCGGACAAAATCGAAGGCGCAATCCAGAGTTCGTTCATAGGCGATGGCTCTCTAAAGAAAAAACGGAACGTTCATAACGCTCCGGCTAAAATCCAACTGGGAACACCGGTATCGGTCATCAATCGCGGGCGCCGATCCGAATGGATTGGGTATTTTCACATTTGGCTTTCGGACGGGCAAGCCGAGGCCCCACCAACGTTACCCGCCCGATGCGCCGATAAACTCCTATCCTTTAAAAAATGCCGACGCAAAAGTCCGCTATCTTCCCGGGGGAAAATATGGGAAACGAGACATCGCCAGATGAAACAACGAGGCCATGCGCCACACAATGGTCCGAAAGAAAAACCGGCCGAAACGAGTTGGTGGCTTGCCTGATCATGATTAGAGGTCCCCATGTGGGGAAACGGATCGTTCTGAATAAAGACGAAATGGTCATCGGCCGATCCAAAAGCGCAGACGCCCAAATCGACGAGAGTTCCGTATCCCGGAAACATGCTGTCATCAGAAAGCGGGGATCCGAATTCATCATCGAGGACCAAAACAGCAAGAACGGAACTCTCGTCAATATGGAAAAACAGATGCTATGCGTCTTACGCGACCAGGATCTGATCACTTTCGGAAACACCCTTTTCAAATTCATCGCCAACAACAGCCTGGAACTCGCTTACCACGAGGAATTGCACAAGCTCGCGATGCTCGATCCCGTGCTGCAGATCCTCAATAAAAAATTCTTTCTGGACTATCTCGAACAAAAATGCAGTTACAGCCAGTTATTTCCGACGAAATTCGCCATCATTCTGTTCGATATCGATCACTTCAAGCGCATCAACGATACCTATGGTCACCAGACCGGTGACCTGGTCCTGCTGCACGTCGCCAACACAGTGAAAACCCATCTGCGAAACAGCGATATTTTCAGCCGCTACGGGGGTGAGGAATTTGCCATCGTCCTGCCGGATAGCGATGCCGAGCAAGCAGAATTCACGGCCGAGAAGTTAAGGTACGCGGTCGAAACCGCCGCCATCGTCCAGGATGAAGAAGAAATCAAGGTTACCATCAGCTTGGGCGCCGCCTCCTTCGGACCGGCCGAGGCGGCAACCTGCTCTTCCCGGAATCTGATAGAACGAGCGGACAGCGCGCTATACCAGGCCAAAAATGCGGGCAGAAACCGGACGGTTGTCTTTCGCGGCCGTGGGTAAACGCATAAATCCCGTGTTTTTGCCAAAAACCCACCGTCCATAGTCGGCAAACACATGGCTGTCGACAGTTTCGGCAACTTATGCATGGGCTGCATGCAGGACAAGGGCGAATCCGCGGTTTGCCCCGCCTGCGGGTATCGGCCGGATCATCGGCGCAGCCCTTTCGCACTGCCTTATCAGGCCGTCCTGAACAACAAATTCCTCGTCGGACGCATCCTGGGCAAACCCGGCGGTTTCGGCGTGACCTATCTCGCCTGGGACTTGGTGCTGCACACCACGGTGGCGATCAAGGAATATTTGCCCCGCGACCTGGTGGCACGGGAGGCCAACAGCCTGACGGTTACGCCACACACGCTCGATGGCAGCGAGGAATTCGCCTATGGACTGGAACAGTTTCTGCGGGAGGCAAGAACCCTGTGCAAGTTCAGCCATCCCAACGTGGTGCGGGTCAGGGAGTTCTTTCAGCAGAACAACACCGCCTATCTGGTGATGGACTACTGCGAAGGCATTTCTCTCGAAGAATATCTCAAGCGCAATGGCGGCAAGCTCGACGAGGCCACGGCAACAGCCCTAATGCTTCCCGTTTTGGACGGCTTGAAGGAAGTCCATGAAAAAGGCTTTCTCCACCGGGATATCAAGCCTTCCAATATCTATCTGGCGAAAGGCGGAACTCCCATCCTGCTCGATTTCGGCGCCGCCCGACTCGCCCTGCACGGGCAAAGAAGCCGGACGCTCTCCGTGATGCTGACGCCGGGCTTCGCTCCTTTCGAGCAATATCTCGAAAAGCACGAATTCGCCCCTGCCGCCGACATCTACGCCATCGGCGCCACGCTTTATTATCTGGTGACCGGCGTAAAGCCGCAGGAGGCGATCAGCCGGTACAAAAAGGATGAAATGGTGCCTCCGCATCAGCGGATTCCATCCATAACGACCCGCTTCAGCCAAGCCGTCATGATGGCCTTGGCCGTCGATCCGGAACGGCGCCCTCAGACCATCCCGGAACTTCGGGCAATGCTCATGCCTCCCGTACCGGCCAATGGCCCCGGACAGTCCGAATCGACCGCGGTTCCGCGAAAGCCAATGCCGCCATCGTCGGGTCGTACCCGTCTGAACTGCCCTCACTGCAAGACGGCAACATCCGTTCCGATGGATGCGAATCCGAGCCATTTCCGCTGTGCAAAGTGCGGCAGAAATCTCGGACTGCTCAAGCGCAGTCGTTCTGTTCCCGCCTGGCTGTGGGTGCTGTTCGGAACGGCTCTGCTGGTTTGGGGTCTCGTCATTTTCGGGCCGGTAGACCTGTCCCGACGACCGGAGAACCCTCCCGCGACAAGCGAGAAACCCGTCATCGCCCCGGCGGAAAAACCCGCGGCAGTTCCATTGTCTCCGCCCTCGTGGAAAGAACCCGTCCCGCCCCCACCACCTCCAAGGGAAGAGCCCGCTGTTATTCCGGCGCCGCCGCCGTTTCCGCCGGAAAGGGCGCCCGAAGCCTGGGGACCGGAGAACAGGCAACCGGGACAGCCCGAATTCGTACACCGTTTCGATCATCCTCCCTACCCGCCGCCTCGCCATGCCATCGAGGCCTGTCTAGGCAGGACGGCGGGAATGGCCTGTAATCTCCATCCTCCGGGCAGGCCACCGGCACGGGGACGCTGTGAACAGGTTCACGCCTATTTCGCCTGTGTGCCCGAGGGACACCCGCCCCCGCCACCTTTCGGACCGCCGCGATAACGAAACTCGGCCATAGGTGGCGAAGCGCTATTGGGAGCGGATTGCAGCGAGAACATCGGTGCGAACACTCAAAACCTGGCTTGCCGATAGCCAAGAAAGTAAAACCAAAAGCTCTCTCTGAGGGTGTCGCAAAAGATGTTACTCCTTCTCCCCTCCGGGAGAAGGTTGGGATGAGGGGATCAAAAGAATCAATACCTTTTAATCTCCCCTCACCCAACCCTCTCCCGCTGGAGAGGGC